>JADGHI010000678.1 GCA_019689515.1 Acetobacteraceae bacterium
CGGGCGGGGCGGGGTGGGTGGGGGCGGGCTGGCGCGGGAATGGGCCGATGCGATCGCCGCGGCGTTCCAGCCCGGCCTCGAGCGCCGCGTCCGCCAGCGACTTGCCGCCGCGCACCGCGGCGAGCAGGGCGGCGGCCCGCTCCTCCTGGGCCCGCCGGCGCGCATCGGCGATCCAGGCACTGCGGACCTGATCCTCCACCGTCTCGAAGGGCCGCAGGGCAGGGGGCGTGATGGTCTTGACCTCGACGGCGGTGAAGCCGTCCTGGACCTCCTCGAGCCGCGGCGCGTCGCCGGCATTGGCGGCGAAGATCCGCCGCAGCAGCTCGGCGCGGGCGGTTTCGCGGATCGGCAGCGTCACGGGCTCGCCCGCCGGGTTGCGGCCGCTCGCGTCCGTCGTGACGGTGGCGACCGCCATGCCGAAGCGCGGCGCCACCTCCGCGAGCGGCGCGCCGGAGGCGAGCGCGTCCTCGATCTGGTTGGCGCGCGCATAGACGAGGTCGGCGGCCTTCTCGCGGGCGACCTCGCGGCGCAGTTCCTCGCGCACCTCATCGAGGCTGCGCGTCACGGCGGGCTCGATCTTCTCCACCTTGAGCACGTGCCAGCCGAAGGGGCTCTGGACCGGATCGGTGACGCTGCCCTCGGTCGCGGCGAAGGCGGCGTCGGCCAGTGCCGGGACCGGCAGGCCGCCGCGGTCCACCGGATCGGGGAGGGCGATGGCCTGGCCGCCGGCCTCCCGGGCGCGGGTCTCGATGGCCTCCCAGTCGGCGCCGCCGCGCCACGCTTCGGCTATGGCGCGTGCTGTCTCCTCGCTCTGCACCAGCACCTGGCGCAGGACGCGCCGCTCGGGGACCTCGTACTGGCCACGCCGGGCTTCGTAGGCCTGGGCGAGGTCCTCCTCGCTCACCGTGACCTCGTCCATGAGGTTCTCGGCGGTGATCGATGCCACCGTGGCCTCGCGATATTCCGGCGCGGTGAAGCGGTTCGGGTTGTTCTCGTGGAAGCGGTGGAGCTGGGCGTCGGTCGGCGGCTCGGGCTCCGGCGCGTCGGCGATGGGCAGGGGGAGCACGTCGGCGACGCGTCGCTCGGCCTCGAAGGCGTAGAGCGGGCGGGTCAGGACGTCGGGCCCGGCGGCACCGGCGCGCACGGCGCCGAGGAGCTGCTGGCGCGCCAGGTCGGAGTGGACGAGGCGGAGGAATTCGCCCTCGGTGAGCGCGTTCCGGCGGAGGAACTCGTCGAACAGCGGGCGCGAGAAGCGATTGTCCGGACCCTGGAAGGCGGGGATCGTCCAGACGAACTGGCGCACCGCGTCCTCCGGCACGACGACGGATTCGCGCCGCGCCTCGGCGCGCAGGGCGCGCTCGGCGATCAGCGCCTCGATGGCCTGGCCGGCGACGGCGCGGCGCACCGCGTCGTCGGCCTCGAAATTCGGGCCGAGCTGGCGGGCGATGCGCTGCAACTCGCGCCGCACCGCGAGCTGCGCCTCCTCGAGCTCGATCGGCTCGCCGGCGACGCGCGCCACCGCTTGGTCACGGCCGAAAGAGCGCACCATGTCGCCGATGCCCCAGACGGCGAATGAGAACACCAGGACGATGAAGAGGACCTTGGCGACCCAGGTCCCGGCGAGGCGGCGGAGGGCAGTAAGCATGCGCGATCCGGTGCGGCGGGAAGGCGGCGGACCATAGGCGAGCGTGCGGCCGTTGCCAAACGGTGGGCCGCGTTCGATACCGCGGCCGACCGCAGGACTCGGCAGGAGGAGGGAAGCGCCGCCATGACCCCCGGGATTCGCCCGCTGATCGCCGGCAATTGGAAGATGCACGGGCTGCGCGCCGACGGGCTCGCCCTCGCCCGCGCGGTCGCCGAGGGCGCGGGGGGGAGCACGGCCGAGCTGCTGGTCTGCCCGCCGGCGACCCTGGTCGCCTTGGTGGCCGAGGCGCTGGCGGGGACGCCGGTCGCGGTCGGCGGGCAGGACTGCCACCCGGCCGAGAAGGGCGCGCATACGGGCGACATCTCGGCTGCGATGCTCGCCGATGCCGGGGCGCGCTACGTCATCCTCGGCCACTCGGAGCGGCGGGCCGACCACGGCGAGACCGACGCCCTGGTGCGCGCCAAGGCCGCCGCGGCGCTTGCGGCGGGGCTGACCCCGATCGTCTGCGTCGGCGAGAGCGAGGCGCAGCGCCTGGCCGGCGAGGCCGAGGCGGTCGTGACGCGCCAGCTTGCCGGCAGCCTACCGGAGGGCTTCGCGAGCCGCGGTGGGGTGGTGGCCTATGAGCCGGTCTGGGCCATCGGCACCGGGCGGACGCCGACCGAGGCCGACATCGCCGCGATGCATGGGGCGATTCGCGCGCAGCTTGTCCGCGAGGGAGGGGCGGCGGGGGCCGGTCTCCGCATCCTCTACGGG
>JADGHI010000679.1 GCA_019689515.1 Acetobacteraceae bacterium
CCGAGGTTCGGATCGGCGACGAGTGCCGCCATCGCATCCGCGAAGGCGCTCATCGCCCGCAGGCCCCGCGGATGCGGGCGCGCAGGTCGCCATAGTCGTCGATCATGCGCGCCAGCACCGCGCCCGCCGGCAGCGCCGCCAGCTCCTCCGCTGCCTGCACCTGCACGGCATGGGAATACGGCACCAGCGCCAGGCAGGCCGGTTCAGAACCGGCCGGCGCGCAGGCGCTCAGCAGCGCCGTCAGCGCGATACTCGGCAGACGCTGCATCGACCCTCTCCCTTGCCTGCAAGGCATCCTGGACCGCCTGCCGTTCCGCCTCGACGCGGCCCTGCCGGCGGCCCACGGCCAGCAGGGCCAGGACCGCGCCCGCCCCCGCGAGGACGGTCGCCGCCCAGCCGCCGATGCGGGACCACAGGGCGGCAAGCAGCGCGGTCATGCCGGCCTCTGCAGACGCCAGAGCAGGACGCCGAGGATGGCGGCGAGGATCATCGCGATGGCGACCATCGGCGCGAGGCCGCCGAGCGCCTGGAGGGCGGGCGCGGCCTGGGCCGCGACGGTCGCCACACCAGCCGCGCCGACCACCACCGCGCCACGGCCTGTGCCGGTGCCGGTGGCGACCTGCCGCAGCGTCGTCGGTGCGGGCGGCGGCACCCCAGCCAGGGTCAGGGCGCGGTCGATGACGGCGGCCGGATAGGCCAGCCCGGCGCATTCATGGGCGATGATGGCTTCGACCATGGGGCGGAGCTGGTCGTGCCGGTGCAGGTCGACCGGCTCCTCCGCGCCGACGCCCATGCGCCGCGCCACCGCCGCCACATAGGCACCGGTGTCGTTCTCCCCGGGCGGCGCCCAGCGGGTGATGATCCCCTGCACCGTCCGCAGGCCGTGGCGGTCCTGGTAAGTGGTGAGCAGGGCGGCCAGGGCGCGGATGCCATGCTCGTGGCTCTCGAACCGGCAGAAGCGTCCGTCCGAGGGTGGGTCGGCGAGCCCCTGCCATCTGTTCGCGGGGACATGCTCGATGTTGCCGGGGTTGCAGTTGCGATAGCCCCGCGTGGCCTTGGGATCGATCCGGCTCATACGCCGCTCGCCGGCACGCGAAGCAGCATCACCCGGACCGTCGCGTCGGCGGCAAGCGCGGCCGCCGTGGCGAGGCCGACCTGGAAGTTGCCGGTGGCGGTGGTGGTGATGCGGCGGTTGGTGTTGTCCCAGAACACCCGGGCGCCCTGGGCGATGGCAAGCGCGGGTTCCTTCGGCAGCTCGAACTCGCCGCGGGTCTCGCACTCGACGCTGGTGTTCTGGGCGGCGTCGGAGGCCGCCACCCCGAAGAAGGCGCCGACCAGCAGGCCCTGGCCGGCGAGGATACCTCCCGAGTAGGGCACCACCATGGGGATGGAGCGCGCGTCGGGACGGAGGCAGTTGCGCATCAGGGAAACTCCTGGATTGGTGATGGAGAACGGCCAGGACTTTGTGGTCCGGGGTCCTTGCAGTCAGTAGTGTATTTCACTACTCTCTCGCCCATGGACGAGATCATCTCGGCGACCGAAGCCAACCGCTCCTTCTCCCACCTGCTCCGGCGCGTCCGGGAGGAGGGAAAGGCCTTCACCGTGACCTCGCATGGCGAGCGTGTCGCCCGGCTGCTGCCCTGCCAGTCGGGCGATGCGGATCGGCAGGCTGCGCGCGAGGCCCTGCTGCGCCGCCTGACGGAGCAGCCGGTGATGGACGTCGGCCGCTGGACCCGCGACGAGCTCTACGAGCGCTGAGGTGCGGGTCGCGCTCGACACCAACGTGCTGGCCTATGCCGAGGGCGTGAACGGCCAGGATCGGAAGGACATCGCGCTCGCCCTGCTGCGCGACTTCGCCGAGCACGAGCTGATGGTGCCGGCGCAGGCGCTCGGTGAGCTGTTCGTCGTGCTGACGCGCAAGGCAAGGCGAGAGGCGGCGGTCGCCCGGGACGCCGTGCTGAGCTGGTCGGACAGCTTCCCGCTGATCGACACCACGCCGGCGGTGATCCACGAGGCGATGGAGCTGGTGACGGCCCATCGCCTCGGCTTCTGGGACTCGGTCATGCTGGCCGGCGCCGCGCAGGCGGGCTGCCGAACCCTCCTCTCGGAGGACATGCAGGACGGCTTCACCTGGCGCGGCGTGACGGTGCGCAACCCGTTCGGCAGGGCGCCGGACTGAAGGTGCGCCTGATCAGGTGCCTGGGTTGAACCAGGCGCCGCGCCAGTCGATGGCGCCGACGCCGAAGTCGAAGATCACGCTGACCTCGACGCCGTCCGCGCCCTGGACGGGGCCGGTCGTGACCTGCGGCCCCTCGGCGCCGTTGAGGTAGCCGTAGACGTAGACCGGCGCCGCGGCCGGGTCGGAGAACAGGTACCAGCGGTTGGCCGGGATCAGC
>JADGHI010000680.1 GCA_019689515.1 Acetobacteraceae bacterium
CGCCACCCCTCCGCCACCGGGGGCCGTGGCGCTGCCGCCGAAAAGGCGCAGCGACCAGCCCGAATCGGGGTCGTACTGCACGTCGCCGTACTGCTGCGGCTCCCCGGGCCAGATGCGGCGTACCGACCAGGGCTCCGGGTCGGCGGCCCAGGCTTCGGCGTCCAGGCAGCCACGCTGGTCGAGGATGACGCGCAACTCGTAGCGACGCTCGGGGCTGCCGTCGGGGAAGCCCGGGCCGCGCGCCATCGCGAGGGTCACCGTCACCCGCCGTGCCGCCAGCGCCGCGCCGCCGCCTTCGCGCCCCATTCTCCGCCTCCTGCCGACTCCCGGTGGTCCGGCAGCGTAGCGGAAACGCCGCTCCGCGCGATGCGGTTCGCGGAGCGCAGCAGGAGGCGCGGCGGCCTCAGATCGCCACCCGGACGCCGAGCTCGACCACGCGGTCCGACGGGATGCGGAAGAACTCGGTCGCCGGCACCGCGTTGCGCGACATCAAGCCGAACAGCCACTGCCGCCAGCGCGACAGCTTGGGCACCACCGCCGCGACCAGCGTCTCGCGCCCGAGGAAGTAGCTCGCCTGCATCGGGTCCCAGGCGATGCCCTCGCCGCGCAACTGCTCCAGTTCGCGCGGGATGTTCGGGCTCTCCTGGAAGCCGTAGCGGATGAGCACGCGGTAGATGCCGGGCGCGAGCTCCGTCACCTCGCGCCGCCGTTCGGGACCGACCGCGGGGACGTCCTCGTTCAGCACGGTCACGAACAGCACGCGCTCGTGCAGCACCTTGTTGTGCTTGAGGTTGTGCAGCAGCGCGTTGGGCACGTAGTCGGCCTGGCCGGTCATGAACACGGCGATGCCCGGAACCCGGATCGTCCGGCTTTGCGGCAGCCGCGCGAGGAAGGACCGGAGCGGCAGGCTGTCCTGGCGGAAGCGCGCGAACAGCAGTTCCCGCCCCCGGTGCCAGGTCGTCATCAGCAGGTAGAGCGCGCCGCCGATCACCAGCGGCACGTAGCCCCCCTCGGGGATCTTCAGCACGTTGGAGAGGAAGTAGCCGGCGTCGAGCAGGAACAGCGGACCGAAGACCAGCACGACGAAGGGAAGCGGCCAGCCGAACTGCCGGCGGAAGACCAGGAAGGCCAGGGCCGAGGTGCAGAGGAAGGTGCCGGTGACCGCGAGCCCATAGGCCGCGGCGAGCGCGTCCGAGGTCTTGAACGACAGCACCAGGATGAGCACGCCGATCAGCAGCCCCCAGTTCACCTGCGGCATGTAGATCTGCCCCTCCTCGGTCTCCGAGGTGTGGCGCACGATGAGCCGCGGCAGGAAGCCGAGCTGGATGCACTGGCGCGCGATCGAGTAGGCACCCGTGATCATCGCCTGGCTCGCGATGATCGTCGCCGCGGTGGCGAGCACGACGAGAAAGGGCCGGAGCCAGCCCGGGGAGAGCAGGTAGAACGGGTTCTCCAGCTTGGCCGGATCCCCGAGCAGCAGGGCGCCCTGGCCGCAGTAGTTGAGCAGCAGCGCCGGCAGCACGAAGGACAGCCAGGCGATGCGGATCGGCCGGCGGCCGAAATGGCCCATGTCCGCGTAGAGCGCCTCCGCCCCCGTCACCGCCAGCACCACCGAGCCGAGCGTGACGAAGGTCGCGACCGGATGCGCGACGGCGAAGCCGGCCGCATGGTGCGGCGAGAGCGCTTCCAGCACCTCCGGCCGCTGCGCGATGCCCCAGAGGCCGAGCAGGGCGAGCACGCCGAACCAGAGCGCCATCACCGGCCCGAACACCGCACCCATGGCGCCGGTGCCGCGGTACTGCGGGAGGAACAGCACCAGGATCACCGCGACCGAGAGCGGCACGACGAAATCCTCGAAGTGCGGCTCGATGACCTTCAGCCCCTCGACGGCCGAGAGCACCGAGATTGCCGGCGTGATCGTGCCGTCGCCGAAGAACAGCGCCGCGCCGGCGATGCCGATCAGCGAGACCAGCCAGCGCCCGCGCTCGTTCCGCACGACGCGCTGCGCCAGGGCCATCAGCGCCAGGATGCCGCCCTCGCCGCGGTTGTCGGCGCGGAGGATGAAGAAGATGTACTTCACCGTGACCGTCAGGATGAGCGCCCAGGCGATCATGCTGAGGATGCCGAGGATCTCGGCACGGTCGATCCCGCCCTCCGTGAAGTGCAGCAGCGCGGCGCGCATCGCGTAGAGCGGCGAGGTGCCGATATCGCCAAAGACGACGCCGAGCACGCCGAGCAGCAGGCCAGCCGAAAGGCGGCGGTCGTCGGCCGTGGCCGCCCCGTGCCCCGGCACGGGGGACGGCTGCCGCACGCCCCCCGGCGCGTCCGCGCGCGGCGGCGGCGGGGCGGCACGGCCGCCTTCGGAGGGGGGGATCGCGTCGTCGCTCATCTGGAA
>JADGHI010000681.1 GCA_019689515.1 Acetobacteraceae bacterium
GCGCTGCGCCATGCTCTCGCGCTACTCGCCCTGCCCTGGAACGCCGGTGCGGCGGCGCGCTGCACGGCGCGCACGGTGGACGCGATCTGGTACGCCGCCGGCGACCGCTCGGCGGATTTCTCCTGGTACACGCGGCGGGCCAGCCTCGCCGCCATCTACGCCGCTACCCTCGCCTACTGGCTGCGTCCCGAGGCGGACGGAGCGGATCCGGAGGAGCACCTCGCGGCGACTCTCGCCTTCCTCGACCGCCGCATGGCCGACCTGGCGCGCATGGCGAAGGGCCGCCAGGCGCTGTGCGCCCGCGTGGCGCGCCTGCGCGGCGGCGGTGGCCGCAGCCACGGCTACGCCGCACCGTAAGGGGAGCACCGGCAACCCGCGGCGTGACCCGGGCGTTCCCCCGCCGTCACGGTACGGCACGAGGAACGCTGATGCGCGGCATCCTGCTCTGGCTGGTCGGAATACCGATCCCAATCATCATTCTCCTCTACCTGTTTGGCGTGATCTGATCGCAACCCCTTGGAGAAAAAGGTCAATCGTCCCGCGGAACGAGGCTTCGCGCCGGACCGCAGGCACGGTAGTTAGGGCGAGCGGGACGCGGGGGCGCGGAACCGGGCTTCGCCCGGTCGCCTTCCCGGTGCTCCCGCGCCTGCACGCCCGCACACGCTGCCTTCGGAGAACCCGGCGCGATGACATCCTTCCGCTCCCTCCTCGCGGGCCTTGGCGCCCTGGCCGTCGCCTCGTCGCCGGCCCTCGCCGCACCCGAACCCGCCTGCCTGCGGCCGCCCGAGCAGACCGCGCTGGAGCTGCGCGCGCTGCAGAGCCGGCTGATGGTCGGCGCCGTCGCCTGCCGGCAGGAGGACGCCTACAACGCCTTCGTGCGCCGCTTCCAGCGCGAGCTCGGCAGCGCCTACAACCAGGCCGAGGGCCATTTCCGCCGCATCCACGGCGGCCAGGGGCGCACCCGCTTCAACCAGTTCGACACCCAGCTCGCCAACGCGCAGTCCGAGGAGAACAACCGCCACGGCGCCTTCTTCTGCCGTGACACGCAGGTCTTTTTCCGCGAGGCGATGGCGCTCGACAGCGCCCAGCTCGCCAAGTTCGGGGTCGAGCGGAACATCGTCCTGCCCTATGAGGCGCCGACCTGCAGCCAGGCCGAGACGACCCGGCCTGCCCGTAGCCGGCCCGCACGGGCGGCGCGCACAACCTCCGCGGCCTCCGCGAGGCATCGGTAGGCACCCACGCGGCGGGCGGGTGCCGCGGCCGGCCGTCGCCGGGCCGCGGCGCCGATGGCTGCCCCGCACCGGTATCGTCGCGCGGCCTTGTCGCGCGGGCGTCGCCCATTCGGCTCCGCCACCCGCGCCAAGCGGGCCATCATGCCGGCCGGCGGCGTGAGCGCCGGCCAAGGGAGGAAGAAGCCGGATGGACGTGCAGGGAGCGGCTGCGCTGGTGACCGGGGGCGGGTCCGGCCTCGGCGCAGCAACGGCGGAGGCCCTGGCCGCCGCCGGGGCGCGCGTGGTGGTGATGGACCTGCGCGCCGAGCAGGCGCAGGCGGTGGCGCAGCGCATCGGCGGCGCCGCCGCCGTCGGCGATGTGTGCGAGGTGGCGGCGGTGGAGGCCGCGCTCGATCAGGCGGCGGCGCTCGGGCCGATTCGCCTCGCGGTGAATTGCGCCGGCATCGCCGCGGCGGCGCGGGTGGTCGGGCGCGGCGGGCCGCACGCGCTCGAGCTGTTCTCCCGCGTGGTGCAGGTCAACCTCGTCGGCACCTTCAACGTGCTGCGCCTGGCGGCGGCGCGGATGATGCGCACCGAGCCGCTGGCGGAGGGCGAGCGCGGTCTGGTGGTGAACACCGCCTCGGTCGCCGCCTTCGAGGGGCAGATCGGGCAATGCGCCTATTCGGCAAGCAAGGCCGGCGTGGTCGGGCTCACCCTGCCGGCGGCGCGGGAGCTGGCGCGATTCGGCGTGCGGGTCGTGACCATCGCGCCGGGCCTGATCGAGACGCCGATGATGGGCGTGCTGAGCCCGGAGGCGCGGGCGGCGCTGGAGGCGCTGCCGCTGTTCCCGAAGCGCCTCGGGCGCCCCTCGGAGTTCGCGGCGCTGGTGCTGGCAATCTGCGCCAACCCGCTGCTGAACGGCGAGACGATCCGGCTCGACGGCGCGCTGCGCCTGCCGCCCTGACCCGCACGCGGTCGCCTGCCCGCGAGGCGCCCCGGCATAGGCCCGCCGATGCCGGGCGATGGTGTGTCGGACTGGCGCGGCGCCAATTCGGCGCGCGCCAGGCCTTCCGTCCCGTTGCTCATCGCCCAGGAACGCGGAAGGGGCGCCTCGCGGCGCCCCTTCGCGTCTGTTGCTCCTGCCTGCCGTGGACGGCGCTTGCCGTCCCGGCC
>JADGHI010000682.1 GCA_019689515.1 Acetobacteraceae bacterium
GCGCAGCCGTCGAGCGACGGGGCGAGGACGTGATGCCCGGCGGCGCGCAGCTCCGCGGCGACGCGGGACCAGACCCAGCCGCCGGTGTAGGCGCCGTGGATAAGTAGGATGCAGGCCATGTGCGACGACGCTCCTTCCCTGGACGCATCCTCGCGCGGACGGCATCCGATGGGAAGGCGGCGCGGACGGCCGGCCGTGCGACCGGTCGGCCGCGCCGCACGTCGGTTCAGTTGGCGCGGGCGCCGGTGGCACGCACGATCGGCACCCAGAGCGCGATCTCGTCGCGCAGGAAGGCGCCGAAGCGCTCCGGCGTGTAGTCGCGCATCGGCGGCAGGCCCATCTCGTTGTTCAGCCGCGCGAAGATCTGCGGGTCGGCGAGCGCCGCCTGCACCGCCTGGGCCATGCGCGCGACGATCGGCTGCGGCGTGCCGGCGGGGGCGAAGACGCCGTACCAGGAATAGGCCTTGTACTCCGGCAGCCCGGCCTCGGCGCTGGTCGGCACGTCGGGCAGCAGGGCCGAGCGCTGGTCCGTCGCCATCACCAGGCAGCGCAGCGTGCCCTGCTGGTGGTGCGGGGCGATCAGGCCCGGCAGGTCCGCGGTGAAGTGAACGACGCCGGCGAGCAGGTCGTTGAACACCGGCCCGCTGCCCCGGTAGGGCACGTGCACGGCGCGGGTTCCCGTGAGGCTCAGGAACCGCTCGCAGGCGATGTGGCCGGAGCTGCCGTTGCCGGCGCTGCCGTACTGGTAGCGGCCCGGCTCGGCCTTCAGCTTGGCGATGAACTCCTGCAGCGTCCGCGCGCCGAGATCGCTGCGCACGACGATGCCGATCGGCACCAGCACCGTCGGCGCGACCGGCACGAGGTCCTTCACGGGGTCATAAGGCAGGTTGTCGTAGAGGCCGAGCGCAAGGCCGACGGTGGAGAGCGTCGCCATCAGGAAGGTCGAGCCGTCGGGCGGCTGCTTGACGACGTAGTCGGTGCCGGTGGTGCCGCCGGCGCCGGGCCGGTTCTCCACCACGACCGGCTGGCCGAGGACCTCCGATATCTTCGGCACGAGCAGGCGCGTGCTGACATCGGTGCCGCCGCCGGCCGCAAAGGGAACGACGAGGCGCACCGGCCGCGTCGGCCAGGCGGCGGCCCCGGAGGTCTGCTGCGCCAGGACCGCCGGCGCCGCCAGGGGCAGCGAGGCGGCCGCGGTGAGCAGGGCGCGGCGCCGCGCGGGGCGCCGGAGGCCCGCGCGGAGCACGGTGGTGGTGGATGTCATCGGAAGCCTCCTGTGATGCGCGCGCAGCGACGCCGGCCGGGGCGGCGTCGCGCGATGCGTGCGGGCTCGGGGCCGCTCAGTCGGCGCGCGCGCCACTGGCGCGGGTGAGCGGCACCCAGAGGTCGATCTCGGATTTCAGGAACTCGGCGAAGCGCTGCGGGGTCCAGCCGCGCATGCCGGGGGTGCCCATCTCCTCGAGCCGGCGGCTGATCGCGGGGTCGCCGAGCGCCTGGTCGATCGCCGCGGCGAAACGCTCGACGATGTGCTGCGGCGTGCCGGCAGGAGCATAGACGCCGTACCAGGAATAGGCCTTGTAGTCGCCGAGGCCGGCCTCGCGTGCCGTCGGCACCTCCGGCACGTGCGGCGAGCGCTCGTCGGTGGCGACGAACAGGATCCGCGCGGTGCCCTCGCGGTGGAAGGGGGCGAGCAGACTCGGGATGTCGCTGGTGAAGGCGATCTCGCCCTGGGTCAGGGCGAGGTAGGTCTGGCCCGGGTTGCGGTAGGGCACGTGCTCGGCGCGCGCGCCGATGCGGCTGAGGAAGGCCGTCGAGGCGATGTGGCCGGTCGTGCCGGAACCGGCGCTGCCATAGGAGTAGCGGTCCGGATTGGCCTTCAGCAGGGCGATGAACTCCGCCAGGTCGCGCACGCCGAGCTTGCCCGAGACGGCGAGACCGATCGGGACGAAAACCGTGGGCGCGATGCCGACCAGGTCTCGTTGCGGGTCGTAGGGCAGGCGCGGGTAGAGGGCGAGGGCAATCGCCATGTTGGAGAGGGTGGCGAGCAGGAAGGTCTCGCCGTTGGGCGGCTGCTTGGCGACGTAGTCGGCGCCGATGGTGCCGCCGCCGCCGGGGCGATTCTCCACGACGACGGGCTGGCCGAGGATCTCGGAGAGCTTGGGCGCGAGCAGGCGCGTGGTGATGTCGGTGCCGCCGCCGGTGCCGAAGGCGACGACGATGCGCACCGGGCGAGTCGGCCAGGCAGGAGTCGCGCCGCCTTGGGCCCGGACGGCACGGGGCGGCAGGGCGGCGGCCGACGCGGCGGCGGCGGTGGCGCCGAGCAGCAAGGGGCGGCGTGGGAGCGGGGGGAAGGTCATTGGGTGCAATCTCCTGATC
>JADGHI010000683.1 GCA_019689515.1 Acetobacteraceae bacterium
GGTGCAGGCGCTGTTCCTGCTCTACGGGGCGCTCGGCCTGACGAACCTGCTGCTCTACCGCGACCTCTCGCCCGCGGCGGAGCTGCCCGCGGGCGAGCCGCCCCCTGCCCCGCTCGGCCCCTCGCGGCGGCGGGTCTACGGCCTCGCCGCGCTGTTCTCCCTAGACGCCTTCGGCGGCGGGTTCGTGGTGCAGTCGCTGCTCGCGCTCTGGCTGTTTGAGCGCTTCGGCATGGAGGTCGCGACCGCGGGGATGGTGTTCTTCGCGACCCAGACCTGCGGGGCGCTGTCGCTCTTCGTCGCGGTGCCGATCGCGCGGCGGATCGGGCTGGTGAACACGATGGTGTTCACCCACCTGCCCTCCAACCTGTTCCTCATCGCCGCGGCCTTCGCGCCGGGGGCGTGGTCGGCGGTGGCGCTGCTCATGCTCCGCAGCCTGCTCTCGCAGATGGACGTGCCGGCACGCTCCGCCTATGTGATGGCGATCGTCGAGCCGGCGGAACGGCCGGCGGCGGCGAGCGTGACGAACGTGCCGCGCGGCCTCGCCTCCTCGGTCTCGCCCCTGATCGCGGGATGGATGCTCACGCTCTCTGCCTTCGGCTGGCCCTTGGTGGTCGCGGGCGCGCTGAAGCTGATCTACGACCTGGCGCTGCTGCGCGGCTTCGCCCGCGTGCGGCCCCCGGAGGAAAACGGCTGAGAGGACGTGATCCCCGGGCGGCGGCGCCGGCCCGGAACCGGAATTAGGCGCCACTCGGCGACCAGAGGGAGCAAGGCGCGCAATGGGCATGGAGCAGCGGACGCACCGTATCGAGGTCGTCACGCGGGGCCGCGGCCTGGTCGCGGTGACCGCGCCGGTCCTCGCCTGGGTCGCGGCGCAGGGCATCGGGACCGGGCTGCTGACGATCTGGTGCCGCCACACCTCGGCCTCGCTGCTGGTGCAGGAGAACGCCGATCCGGATGTGCGCGCCGACCTCGAGGCCTTCTTCCGGCGCCTCGTCCCGGAGGGCGGCGGCGGCCGCTACCGGCACGAGACGGAAGGGCCGGACGACATGCCGGCACACATCCGCGCGGCGCTCACCCAGACCCAGCTCTCCATCCCCGTGGAGCAGGGCCGGCCCGTGCTCGGCACCTGGCAGGGCATCTACCTCTACGAGCACCGCACGGCGCCGCAGCGGCGCGAGCTAGTGCTGCACCTGATCGGCGAGCCGGCCGGGGCGACCCCGCCCCGCTGAGGTGCGCGCAGAAGGCGGCGTCGGCGCCACCCCGGCGGGCGTGGCCCAGGCTCAGTGCGACATCAGCACCGGCACCGTCATCCGCTCCAGGATCGAGCGCGTGACGCCGCCCATGACGAACTCGCGCATCCGCGAATGGCCGTAGGCGCCCATCACCAGGAGGTCCGCCGCCATGTCCGCGACCTGGTTGAGCAGGACGTCCGCCTCGCTGACATCGGCCGAGACGGTCTGCGCCGTTTCGACCTTGACCCCGTGCCGTGCCAGGTGCAGCGCGAGGTCGGCACCCGGCACCTCGCCCGGACCGTCCGGTCCTCTGCGCGGATTGACGGAGAACACGGTCACCGTCTCCGCCCGCATGAGCAGCGGCAGCGCGTCGTGCACCGCGCGGGTGGCCTCGCGGCTGGCGTTCCAGCCGATCAGCGCCCGGCGTCCCACGGTCTCGAACCGCCCGGCGAAGGGCACGACCAGAACCGGCCGGCCGGAGGAGAAGAGGACGCGCTCGATGATGGCCGTCGCGGCGGGCTGGTCACCCTCGGGCTCCTCCTGCCCGACAAGCGCGAGATCGGCATAGCGCGCGTGCAGCGCCACGAGCTCGGCCGACATCCCCTCGGCGAGGCGCCATTCGCCATCGATGCCCTCGCGCCGCACCGTTTCGCGGAACCGTGCCTCGACCTCCGCCGCGGCGGTGAGTGCCTCCTCGCGCAGCCGCTCGATCACCGGGCCGATCCCGATGGCGCCGTCCCCGAAGCCGCCGGCAAACCCGACGGGCAGGACGAGGTCCACCACGAACAGCGCGCTCAGATGCGCGCCATGCTGACGCGCGAGGTCCACCGCCAGGCGAAGCCTCGCGTCACTGCGCCGCGAGGCGTCGAGGTGGACCAGGATGTCCTTCAGCTGCATCTCCGCATCCTCCCGGCCCGCCCGGCGGTGCCGGGCGGGTATTATTCGCGCGCCGTGACCCCGGGCTTCGGCCCGCGGGGGAAACGCTGCCCCCCGAGGGTCGGTCGCGCCTTGATCCGGATCAAGAAGAATCCGGCGGGGAAGGGCCCCTTTCTGGCCCGGATAAGCCCCAACCCCGTGCGGCGCGCCGCCGGCCCCCCGCGGCCCGGGAAGCGGGCCCCCCCCAAAAGCCCGAAGCCCCGT
>JADGHI010000684.1 GCA_019689515.1 Acetobacteraceae bacterium
ACCGACATGTAGCTCCGTCTCGTGGGCTCGTATTTGTGTATAAGAGACAGGTGCCTGATCTGAGGACCGGGGGGGCGACGCCCACCCGCCCGCCGCCTATTCGATCCGCGGCAAGTGGGTCCGCGCCTGATCGCCGTGCCGCCTCCATGTGATGGAGGTGAGCGACCGGGTCTGCACCAGCTCGAGCCCGTCCCCCACGCGCTGGGGCGTGGCCTCGTAACGCTCGCCGGCGCTGTCGGTCCAGACCAGACGGCCGAACTCGTAGCGCGCCCGGGCGCGCTCGAAGCCAGGGGACAGCCCGGCGCTGAAGGTGCCCGGATTGCCGAGATTGCCGGCGAGCAGGACCTCCGCCGTTCCTGCGGCCTCGTCCACCGAGAAGACGATCAGCAGCAGATCGCGGCCAAGCTGGTTCCACGTTGCGCGGCCGCCCCAGGCACCGAGGAAGCGGCCGAGACCAGAGGCCGAGCGCTGCTGCGTGATGGCAGGCAACTCGGCCGGCAGCGGTATCTGCCGCTCGGCCGCGACGGCGCGTACCCGCGCGAAGCCGGACGCGCCCGCGGACGGCGTGGCGGCGGCAGGGGAGACCGGCGCAGCGGTGGCGGGCGGCGTCGGTGATGCGGCTGCGGCAAGGCGCTGCTGCGCCGCGCTCGGCTCGGGCTGCGCCGGCGCTGGTGCCGGTGCGGATGGGGAGGGCGGCGACGCGGCCAACACGGCCCCGCCGGCGGCCGGGTTCAGCACGACCTCCGTGATCAGCGAGGAATTGTCCCAGGGGATCTGCTGGCCGCCGGTCTCCTGGACCACGCTTGCGCGCACCCGCGTCATCAACTGCCGGATCTCAAGTCCCGGCGTCGTCAAGTGCTGGAGCAGCGCGGCGGTGAAGGGGCTGTTGCGCCCGGTGCCGTCGAGCGCCACGGCGCCCGGGCTGGTGGCGAAGGCGACCAGGGTGCCGAGATCCACCTGCTCGATCCGTGCCAGCCCGCGCCCGACCGAGCGCGTGCCCGAGAGGCCGCGGATCTGCGGCGCCAGCGGATTGTCGCGGCAAGCATCGAGGATCATGATGCGCACCCGCGCCCGCTCCATCGCCCGCGTGACAAGCGGCAGCGCGATGAACTCGTAGTCGATGTCGCGCACGTCGCTGACGCGGGCATCCACCGGCATCAGGTAATTCTCGCCGCCGACCTGCATGCCGTGGCCGGCGTAGAAGAACAGGGCGATCTCCGCACCGTCCGCGACCCGGCCGAAGCGGCGCAGCGCCTCCTCGGTCTGCGCGCGGGTGGCGTCACGCACGAGTTCTACCTGGAAGCCGATGTTGCGCAGGGCCTGGGCGACGCCCTGCGCGTCCTGACCGGGATTGGTCAGGCGCGGCACGCTCCGGTAGGCGCTGTTGCCGAATACCAGCGCGACCCGGCTCTGCTGCGCCCAGGCTGTGGCGGCGCCGGACAGGGCAAGAACCAGCGCGCCGAAGAAGAGTACGAGCGCGCGCCCAGGGCGGAAGCGGCGGCGTTCGGCTGCAGGCGACATGTGGAACCCCTTCCTCCTCCTTGCTGCGGCCCGGTTATGGATTGCACAGAGTTAAGTTTCGCACCACGGCGGCGTCAGTCGATTTCACGCATTCTCCGTTGCGTCGCAGCCTGGGTAATCCGGGCGTGACAGAACTCGGTGGCGGCTTTTTTCCCGGCAGGCCGCCGCACGACTGGCGCCCCCTCCGGGGTGTGCCGTTCGGGCCGGTCGGAGCGATCCGGCCGGCCCCTTCTTTCTTTAGTCTCCCTCCGAATGGGGGCGCGCATCCGGAAGCGGTCGGTGCCGGACGGTAGCCGTGGCCGTTCCATCCGGCCCGGCTGACGGGTGCGGGGGAGAGGGGGGCCGCCCCGCACGCCTGCCCGGCCCAATCGGTATACCGGACTTGAAGCGGGTCCCCGGCGAGCCCAAGCTCTAGACATGGGTTCGGGTGTTTCCGAGGACGGAGCCTGCGTCCCCACGGACCTCTTCCGGCGCCGCCCCGCCGCGGGCGACGACGGCGCCGGCATGGTCACCCTGACCGCTTCCCTTCCAGAACGAGCAGCACGGCAACGCGCGGCGCCCAATCACGGGTCCGCGCATGATGGAGGACTGCGCATGAGCCTGGATTCTCCGGCCCGTTCCTGGCTGCTGGAGCGCCTCCACGAGCGCCATGCGGCGCTTGAACGGGCGCTCGCGGAGGAGATGGAGCGTCCCCGGCCGGACGACACGGTGGTCCGGCGCATCAAGTGCGAGAAGCTCGCGGTGCGCGACCGCATCGCCGCGATCGAACGGGGCGCGCTTCCGCCGGCCTGGATGACGGATGCGGCGGGGGCGTCCCGGCTCGGGCAGCCGACGGCGGGGGCCCAGGGGC
>JADGHI010000033.1 GCA_019689515.1 Acetobacteraceae bacterium
GACGGCGGGGAGCACGCTGGTGATCTTTCTCGGCTATGTCGCCGGGCCGTCCCTGTTCGCCGCGGTGGTCGCCTGGGCGGGCTGGGATGCGGCCTTCCTTGTCATCGCGGCCCAGCTTGCGCTCGTCGGTGCCATCGTTGGCTTCGTCATCCGTGGCGGTGCGCGGCCGAGAGGGCCTGCAGGCGCGCGATGATCGCGCGGTGGGCCGGCGCCTCCAGCCCACGCGCTTCCGCTTCCTCGACGACCGCGCCGTTCAGCCAGTCCGCCTCGGTCGGGCGGCCACGCGCGAGGTCCTGCGCCATGCCGCTGGTGGCGGTCGGGCTGATGCCCTCGCCATAGCGAACGAGAGCCTGGTCGAGCGCCGCGCGGGCGGTCGGCTCGCCGTTCGCGGCAGCGTGCCATAGCGCACCAGGGACGCCACAGATTTCCTCGATTTCCGTGACGGCGAGGGTGGCGACGCGCACAGCCTCGAAGGCGAGCTCCATCAGCTCCGCCCGCAGCGCGGGGTCGAGGAACAGGTCGCGCGTCGGGCGGCCACGCATGGCGGCGAGCGGCGAGGTCATCGCGTTGAAGACGAGCTTGGTCCAGCGGGCGCGCGGCAGGTCGGCGACGACCTCGGTGGCGTCAATTTGGCCGAGCAGCGCGGCGAGGGCCTGCACGCGCTCGCTCGGCGGGCCGGCGACCTCGCCGATGCGGAACAGCGGATGCGCGCCGCCCGGGTCGCGCCGACGGTGGCGCCGCACCAGGCCCGGCGCGACGAGATGGCCGAAGAAGCCGGTGACGATGCAGCCCATCACCCGCTCCGGCCCGACCATGTCGGCGATCCTCGCGTCCACGAGGCCGTTGAGCGTCGCAAGATAAGGGCCACGGTACCGCGCCTTGGCCTCGAGCGCCTCGACCAGGGGAAGCGCCTCGAACAGTTTGCTGCACAGGACGATGAGGCCGAGCGGGCGGCCGGCAAGCTCCTCGGGCGTGTGGAACACCGGCAGGTCGCGGGCGGTCAGCGTCTCGTCCGGCTCCTCGACGCGCAGGCCGTGCGCAGCGATGGCCTCGCGGTTCGCGGCCCAGGGTTCGAGGATCAGGACCTCCTGGCCGAGGCGCTGCTGGAGGTGCGCGGCGAGGTAGCCGCCGACGGCGCCGCAGCCGGCGATGAGAATCGGACCTGGGGGAATCATGCGCCGTGCGCCTCCTGCTCCTCCGAGCCGAGATAGGCAGCGATGACGGCAGGATTCGCAGCCACCTCGCCCGGCGTGCCCTCGGCGATGGCGCGGCCGGCGGAAATGACGAGAATGCGGTCGCAGAGCCCCATCACCGCGCGCATGTCGTGCTCGACGAGCCAGATGGTCACGCCGCCGTCGCGGATGCGCCGCAGCGCGGCGATCATCGCGTCGGTCTCGGCGGGGTTGAGGCCAGCGCAAGGTTCGTCGGCAAGCAGGAGGACGGGACGCGCGGCAAGCGCGCGGGCGACCTCGAGCCGGCGCAGATGGCCGACGGTGAGGCCCTCGGCCGGACGGTCCGCAAGATCCTCGATCCCAAGCAGGGCGAGCGCGGTGTCCGTCGCGGCCTCCACGTCGCGCGGCCCGCTGCGGCCGAACAGCGCGCCGATCCGGACATTCTGCCGCACCGTGAGACCCGGGAAGGGACGCGCGATCTGGAAAGCGCGGGCGACGCCGCTGCGGCCGGCCTGCTGCGGGCTCCAGCCCGTCACCGGAGTGCCGCGGAAGCGGATCTCGCCTTCGCTCGGCGGAAGGAAGCCGGTGACCAGGTTGAACATGGTGGACTTGCCGGCGCCGTTCGGGCCGATCAGGCCGCAGATCGTGCCCTCCGGCACGGTGAAATCCACATGGTCCAGCGCGACCAGGCCGCGGAACCGCTTGGTGAGGCCGCGGATTTCAAGCACCGGCTCCGTCATGGGCCGGGCTCCCGCTGCGCGCGCGGCTTGCGGCGCCAGAGGCCGAGGAAGCCCTGCGGCGCGAGCAGCACCATCGCGACGACCAGCGCGCCGGTGGCAAAGAGGTGCAGGTTCAGCATCTCGCCAAGCACCACCTGCGTCAGCACCACCATCACCGCGGCGCCGAGCAGCGGCCCGGCGATGGTCCCGATGCCGCCGAGCAGCGCGTGCACGATCATGTTGAGCGAGAAGTCGGTGCGGAAGACGCTGTCCGTGGTGATGTAGCCGAGGCTGAAGCCGTAGGTCGCACCGAGCAAGCCGGTAAGGAAGGCGGAGAGGACAAGCGCCGCGATCTTGTAGCCCTCGGTCGGCACGGCGAGCATGCGGGCGGTGTCCTCGTCCTCGCGGATCGCGAGCAGGCCCTGGCCGAACCGTGCGCCGCGCACCCAGGCGGCGGCGCCGATCGTCAGCGCCAGGAGGCCGACGAAGATGTAGTGGAAGAAGGCTTCCGGCGCGAGGGCAGCCGGCACCGCATCAGGCAGCGAGAGGCCGACGCCGCCGCCGATCCACTCGATGGCGGCGGAGAGCTCGCCAGTCACCTGCGCAACGCCGAGCATGGCGATAGCGAAGTAGATGCCCCGCAAGCGGAGCAGCGGCCAGGCGATGATGCCGGCGAAGGCGGCGGAGACGAGCCCTCCGACCAGCACGAGCAACGGCATCAGCTCCGCCCCGCCGCCGTCGAACAGCTTCGCGACGATGACGCCGGGGACGAAGGCGCCGACGCCGACGAAGACGGTGTGGCCGAAGCTCCAGTAGCCGGCGAAGCCGCCGAGGATGTTCCAGGCAAGGGAAAGCGCGCCCCAGAAGCAGAACAGGGAAAGGACGCGCACCTCGAAGGGCGGGACGAAGGCCGGCGCCGCCGCGAGGACGGCCAGGAAGACGAGGGTGGCGAGGATGCGGGTCGTCATCGGCTGGCCGCGAAGGCGTGGCCGAGCAGGCCCTGGGGACGGAGCAGCAGCATCAGCACCAGCACGAGGAACATCGCCGCGTTCTGGAAGGCGGGCCCGACATACTGCGCCGTCAGGGTCGCGATCACGCCGAGCAGCAGCCCACCAAGCAGCGCGCCCTGCGGGCTGCCCACGCCGCCCAGGGTGACGACCACGAAGGCGTTGAGCGTCCAGGCAGCCTCGGAACTCGGCGTGAAGGGCAGCATCATGCCGATCACCGCGCCCGAAGCACCGGCGAAGGCGCCTCCAAGGCCGAAGGTGAGGCCGTGCACGTGCCGGACGTTCACCCCGGACAGCGCCGCGCCCACCGGCTGCTGCGCCGTGGCGCGGATCGCGCGGCCGAAGGCGGTGCGGTTGAGCAGGAGCGCGAGGCCGAAGAGCAGGACCAGGCTGGTGAGCAGCCCGGCGGCGCGCACCAGGTCGATGCGCAGCGGCCCGAGCGACAGCCCGGCGAAGCTGTAGGCCGTGGCGATGCTGCGCACGTCCGGCGAGGCGACGATCTGCAGCAGGTTGCGCGCCATCAGCGCCACGCCGAAGGTGACCAGCAGCGAGGCGACCAGCGAGGCGCGTTCCACGGCCGCGGCGATCAGCGTGCGCTGGTAGAGGTAGCCGAGCGCGAACAGCGCCGCCATCACCAGCGGCAGGCCGAGGATCGGATCGAGGCCGACGACCTCGTGCAACAGCAGCGCCGCATAGGCGCCGAGCACGACAAAGACGCCGTGCGTCAGGTTCACCACGCCGAGCACGCCGAAGATCAGGCTGAAGCCGACGGCGGCGAAGGCATAGACGCCGCCCAGCACCAGCCCATCGAGCAGCGTCTGGAGGAGCGGGATCACTTGCCCTCTTGCGCCTTCAACCAGGCCTCGGCGACCTCTGTGCCGGTGGCGAACCACACGCCGGGGAAGGTCTGCATCCAGGCGATCATCTCGCGCAGCAGGGCGATGCGGCTCGGCCGCCCGCTGACCTGCGGGTGCATCACCAGGTCGAACAGCCCGCCCCAGCGGTAGATCTCGCGGAACTCGTCCTGCCAGACCTCCTTGATGTGGCTGTTGGTGAAGATCGGGCGCGGGTTCTTGATCGAGAACAGGGCGAAGACCGCGTCGTCCAGGCTCCAGTGCCAGGGGATCTCGATCGGGCCGGGCGTGCCATCCGGCGTGGTGAGGCGGTAGGGGTTGATGTCCGCCATCAGCGAGGAGTCGTAGAGGAAATTGTGCTTCTGAAGCAGGCGGATCATGTTGTCGCTGGTCTCGCCCGCCGGGGAGCGGTAGCCTTTCGGGACGACGCCGACGGTGCGCTTCAGCGCCTCCAGCCCCTTCTCCATCTCCTCGGCCTCCTGGTCGGGGAAGTCGGGGTCGATCCAGCGGTGGCTGTAGGAGTGGTGGGCGACCTCGTGGCCCTCCTTGAGGATCATCTCGACCCGGTCGGTCCAGTGCTCCGCGGTCCAGCCGGGAACGAAGAAGGTGCCCTTCACGCCGGCGTCGCGCAGCGTCTCGAGGATCTTCGGCACCGCGACCCGGGCGCCGTAAGTGCCCTGGCTCAGCGTGCCGGGCCGGCGCGCATTGGCGGGATCGCGGCTGGTCCAGAGCGTCTCCGCGTCGAAGTCGAAGGTGAGCATCACCGCGATGCGGGCGCCGTTCGGCCAGTTGACGCGCATGTCGATCATCGTTCTGCCCTCCCCTTCCCTTCAGCCGCGCTCGTTCCAGGGCGGCGCCGGCCAGATGGGCCGCGCGGTCGCCGCCGCGGGCGGGCCAACGATCTCCAGCTTGCCGTTCTGCACCTGGGCGACGAGCGTCCCCATCAGGATGGGGTCGCCATCACCCTGCGGCGTGAACTTGATCCGGCCGTAGAAGCACGGGAAATCCATCGCGGCGAGCGCGTCACGCAGCTTCGCCGGATCCGGACTGCCGGCGGCCTTCAGCGCCTCCGCGAAGGCGAGGATGCAGGCCGCGCCGGACGCCATGTGGTAGGCGAGCGGGCGCTGGAAGTTGCGGTTGTAGTACTCCTCGAACCCCTTCGCGCTGCCGAAGTAGGGGCATTGAAAGGGAGCGTTCGACGCCCAGTAGGAGGCGGTGAGGATCGAATCGGCGTAGCGCCCGACCGCCTGGCGGTAGGCGGCGGTCTGCGGCCCGAGGCCGAAATAGGCGAGCTTCACGTTGGTGTTGCTGCTGATCATCTGCCGCGTGATGAGCAGCGAGTGCTCGTCATGCGTCGTAGCGACCAGCACATCGGGCTGCGTCTCGCGGATGCGGGCGAGCACGGTGGTGACGTCGGTCACCGTCGCCGGAAGCTGCACCGGGTCGGACACCTGGAACCCGGCATTGGTGAGCGAGACCTTCGCGCCCTCCGCAGAGAAACGGCTGAAGGGGTCGTTGGTGTAGAGGACGGCGAAGGTCCGCGGCCTCGGGTCGAGGCTCTTGAAGAACTCGGTCACCGTCTCGAACTGCCGCGTCGCCCGCGGAAACATGCCGAAGACGTAGCGCCGCCCCTGGGTGAAGATCTGGTCGGAGCCGCCGCCGGCCTGGACCATCGGGCGCCGCGCGCGCTCCGTGATCGCGCAGGTCGGCAGCACGATGTTCGAGCCGAAGGAGCCGAGGAAGAGCGGCACCCGCTCGTCCACCTGGCGCTGGATCAGCGTGACGGCGCGCGAGGGGTCGGAGGCGTCGTCCACCAGACGCAGTTCGAAGCGGTAGGTCTGGCCGCCGGCCTGGATGCCGCCCATCTCGTCGATGCGCTTCACCGCGGCCTGGTAGCCGTGCAGCACGTTCAGGCCGGTCTCCGCGGCCGCGCCGGTCATCGGGACCGAGCCGCCGAGGACGACGGCGCGCGGTTGCGCCTGAGCCCGCGCGACGAAGGGGGCGGCGAGGCCGGTGGCGAGCACGGCGCGGCGCGTTGTTCTGATCATAGCGGTCCCTCACATCCCGAGATAGGTCTGGCGCACATACGGGTCGTCCAGCAGCGCCGCGCCGGTGCCGGAGAGCGCGACGCGCCCCTTCTCCAGCACGTAGCCACGGCCGGCGATGCGCAGCGTCTGGTGCAGGTTCTGCTCGACCAGCAGCACGGTGATGCCGCGCGCGTTGAGGTCGCGCACCAGGTCGAACACCGCGCGCACGAGCATGGGTGCGAGGCCGAGCGAGGGCTCGTCGAGGATCAGCAGTTCCGGGCGGGCAACCAGGCCACGGGCGATGGCGAGCATCTGCTGCTCGCCGCCGGAGAGCGAGCCGGCGGGCTGCGCGCGACGCTCCGCGAGGCGCGGGAAGATCGCGAGGATCTCGTCCAGGCGGCGGGAGAAGTCGGCCGCGGCACGGGGCGCGGTGCCGGCGACCTGGAGGTTCTCCATCACCGTCATCTGCGGGAAGATCAGCCTCCCCTCGGGGACGAGCGCGATGCCGCGCTCCAGCACGCGGTGCGCGGGCAGGCCCGTGATATCCTCACCCCGCCAGAGGACCCGCCCCGCGGCGGGCCGCAGGACGCCGGCCAGCATGTTCACGGTCGTGGACTTGCCGGCGCCGTTGGCGCCGAGGAGCGCGACGATCTCGCCCTCGCCGACGCTGAGCGAGACCTCCTGCACGGCCGGTACGCCGCGATAGGCGTAGCGCAGGCCCTCGGCGCGGAGGATGGGCGGCGAGCTCATGGGCCGCCCATTACGACTGGCCGGACAGGAGCGGTCAACCTGCGGCCGCCACGGCGGCCCAGCGCGCCGGACGCTTCTCGCGGAAGGCGGCGATGCCCTCCGCGGCCTCCGGCCCGGACGCGCAACGCGCGAAGGCGGCGGCCCCCGCATCGGCGTAGCCCTCCGGCGCCAGCGGGCCGAGGGCGGCGAGCAGGCCCTTCGTCTCGGCGAGCGCACCGGGCGCGTTCTGCAGCACGTCGCGGACCGTGGCGTCCACCAGCGCCCGGAGCGCCTCCGCATCCGGCGCGACCTGATGGACGAGTCCGATCCGTTCCGCCTCCCGCGCGTCGATCACGGCGCCCTGCAGCACCATCCGCGTCGCGTAGGCGCGGCCCATGCGCCGGACCAGCCAGGGAAGGATCTGCGCCGGCACCAGGCCACGGCGGGCCTCGGGGGCGGCGAAGCGCGCATTGCCGGCGGCGAGGGCGATGTCTGCACAGCAGACGAAGCCGAGTCCGCCGGCATGCGCCGCGCCCTCGATCTGGGCAATGACCACCTGTGGCAGCGCGCTGATGGCCATGAAGCGCTCCGCGGTGCGGCGGTTACGCTCCTGGCTCAGAGCCAGGCGCTCCTCCGGCGTCATCGTGCCGCTGGAGAGCTCCACGAGGTCGGCGCCGGCACAGAAATTGCCGCCGGCGCCCGAGAGGACGAGGACACGCGCGCTGCGGTCGTCGCGCAGCGAGGTCACCAGCTCGTCCAGCGCCTCGAGCAGCGCGGTGTTCATCGCGTTGCGCCGCTCCGGACGGTTGAGCACGGCGCGCACGACGGGCCCCTCGCGGGTGACGAGGACGGGTGGTTCGGTCGGCTGCGTCGTCGTGTCGCCCACGGTGCTCCTCCGGAAATTCAGCTTGTCGTGCGGGCGGGATGACAGTGGCCGGAGTGAAGCCTGTCAAGCGCAATGACAGCGGCCGCTTGCGCCCCGCCCTGCGTCGCCGAAGACTGGCGCCGGTCGGACCGAGGGAGGACCCGGATGGCCGAGCGAAAGGTTGCGGTGGTGACGGGCGGGGCGCGCGGGATCGGACGGGCCTGCGCCCATGCCCTGGCGGAACGCGGCTTCGACATCGCGCTGGTGGACCTGCTGCGCCCGGAGATGGAACGCACCGCCGGCGAGATCCGCGCGATCGGCCGCGCAGCGATGGTCATCGAGGCGGACGTTGCCGACCACGCCCGCGCCAGGGAGGTCGCGGCAACGGTCGAGGCGGAATGGGGCCGCGCCGACGCGCTGGTGAACAATGCCGGCCGGTCCAATCCCAAGGGCATCCTGGACTGCACCGAGGAGGAATTCGACCGCACCATCGCCGTCAACCTGAAGTCCTGCTTCAATTACATCCAGGCCTTCGTACCGCTGATGCGGCGCGGCGGAGGCGGCCGCATCGTCTCCATGTCCTCGCTGAACGCGCATACGGGCGGCGTGACGAGCGCGGTGAGCAAGTTCGCCTATGCCTCGGCCAAGGCCGGTATCCTCGGGATGACGCGGGCGCTGGCGAAGGAGCTGGGGCCGGAGATCGCGGTGAACGCCATCTGCCCCGGCATCATCGAGACCGAACTCGGCAACAGCCTGACCCGCGCGCGGGGCGCGGAGCTGGCGAAGAAGATCGCACTCGGCCGCGTGGGCAAGCCGCAGGACGTGGCGCGAATGGTCGCCTTCCTCTGCGCGGAGGAGCCGAATTTCATCACCGGCCAGTATTTCATCATCGACGGATTCCAGTGGGAGATCTGAGGCATTCCGCTTGTTGCAGCGCCGCGCGCGGAATAGGCTCCCCGCCGGTCCACCGAGGGAGACGCTGCATGCACCAGCCGTATCGGGTTTCGCGCCGTTCCGCGTTGTTCGGGGTAGCCGGGGCGCTGGGCGCGACCGGGGGGCGCGCGGTGGCGCAGCCGGCGGCGTCGGCGGGCGACTGGCCCAATCGCAGCGTTCGGGTGCTGGTCGGCTATCCCGCCGGCGGGGCGAACGACCTGGTGGCGCGCGCAGTGGCGCAGGGCATGAGTGAGGCGCTCGGCCAGAGCGTGGTGGTCGAGAACCGATCCGGCGCCGCCGGCTCGATCGCCGCGGAGGCCGCGGCACGCGCGACGCCGGACGGCTACACGCTGTTCGCGATGGCGAGCGCGCATGCGCTGGCCCCCGCGATCCGCCGCAACCTCACCTACGATCCGGTGCGCGACTTCGCGCCGATCGCGCTCGCTGCCTCGGCGCCCTACTTCCTGGTCGTACACCCGAGCATGCCGGTGACGGACGCGAAGGCGCTCATCGCGCTCGCCCGGCGCCAGCCAGGCACGGTCACCTTCGCCTCCTCCGGCGTCGGCGCCGGGCCGCACCTGACGATGGAGCTGCTCCAGGCCGTCGCGGACGTGCAGTTCAACCACGTGCCCTACCGCGGCGACGCGGACATGCTGGTGGACCTCATCGCGGGCCGGGTGCAGGCGGCGTTCTCCTCCGCCGGGCCGACCCTGCCGCATCTGCGGGAGGGCAGGCTGCGCGCGCTCGGCGTCTCCGGGGAGCGGCGCCTCACGGCCGCACCGGACGTCCCGACGGTGGCCGAGGCGGCTGACCTGCCCGGCTTCGCCATGGGGGCATGGTGGGGGATCGTGGCGCCGGCGGGCACGCCCGAGGCGGTGCTCAAGCGCGCCGAGGCCGCGGCAGTGCCGACCATCCGCTCGGCCGCCTTCCGCGAGCGCTTCGAGCAGATGGGCTTCGAGCCGGGCACCCTGAGCGGCGCCGAGTTCGGCCGCTTCATCACCTCGGAGCGCGACCGCCTGGCCGAGATCGTCCGGCGCGCCGGGATCGAACCGCAATAGACCGCAATAGAGGGAATGGGATCAGCGTGACCAACCAGCGCCACTTCACTGCCGCCGACGGCAAGCGCATCGCCTACTACGTCGACGACTTCACCGATCCGTGGCGCGATCCGCCGCCGATCCTGCTGCTGCACTCGGCGATGGGCAATTCGCGCCGCTTCTACGCGATGGTGCCACTGCTGGCGCGCCGGCATCCGGTGGTGCGGATGGACCTGCGCGGCCATGGCGGGTCGGACATGCCGACGCCGGAGGAGCCCTTCTCGCTCGAACTGCTGACCTCGGACGCGATCGCGCTGCTCGACCATCTCGGCATCGCCAAGGCGCATATCGTCGGCAATTCGGCTGGCGGCTACGTCGCGCAGCAGATCGCGATCCACCACCCGGACCGGGCGCTGAGCCTGACGACCTACGGCTCCACCCCCGGGCTGAGCCCGACGGCGCTGGAATGGCTGCCGCAGATGGAGAAGGAGGGCTACACGCCCTTCCTCGCGCGCACGATCCACATGCGCTTCGACCTGAAGACGACGGACCCCGGCCTGGTGCAGTGGTTCCTGAAGCAGACGGCGGAGTGCGATCCGGCCTTCATCGCCCGCTTCATCCGCCACATGGCCAGCCGTTCCTGGGGTGAGGACCTCAAGCGGATCCAGTGCCCGACGCTGGTCGTCTATCCGGGCGAGGAGACGGTCGGCGGCACCGACGGGTACGAACCCTACCGGAAGAACGTGAAGGACGTGCGGATGATCGCCTACGAGCACATGCCGCACAATATCTGCGACATGGTGCCGGAGCGCTGCGCGACGGATCTGTTGGACTTCCTCAAGGAGCGCTTCGGCTAAGGAGCGCTTCGGCCGAGGCCACGCGGCGCTTGCGGGCGCCGCGTGCGATTTTCTAGGCTCGGACTGCCAGAAAGCCTAGAAACGGGAGGGCGGGATGACGATCGAGAGACGCAGCATCGGTAAGGGTCTGCTCGGAGCGGCGGCGGCAGGACTCGCCCTGCCCGCGATCGCGCCGCGGCAGGCGGAGGCGCAGCGCTCCGCGAACACGCTGCGCATCGGCTTCCGCGACGCGGTGCCGAACATAGACCCCTACTACAACAGCCAGCGCACCGGCGTCATCATCGCCCATCAGGCCTTCGATGGGCTGGTGCACCGTGACCCCGAAACCTTCCGGATCGTCCCCGCGCTGGCCACCGAATGGCGTTGGGTGGACAACAAGACGCTGGATTTCACGCTGCGCCAGGGCGTGAAATTCCACGACGGCAGTCCCTTCGGGCCCGACGACGTCGTCTATACGATCAACACGGTCGCAGACCCGGGCAGCCGCGTCGCGACGCCAAGCAATTATGCCTGGCTGCAGGGCGCGGAGAAGACGGGGCCGAACACCGTCCGGCTGCACATGAAGCACCCGATGCCGGCCGCGCTCGAATACCTCGCGCTCATCACTCCGATCTGGCCCAAGGCATACCGCGAGCGTGTCGGGCCGGAGGGCTTCGCGCGTGCCCCGATCGGCACCGGTCCCTACCGCTTCACCAAGGTGGACGTCTCCACCGGCGTCGAATACGAGCGCTTCGACGACTACTACCAGGGTGGCCCAAAAGGCCGGCCGGCGATCCAGAGGATCACCGCACGCTACCTCTCGGACGCGGCCACCGAGATGACCGAGCTGCTCTCGGGCCGGGTGGACTGGATCTGGAACATCAATCCGGACCAGATGGACAACGTGAACCGGCTGCCGACCCTGCAGGCCGTGCAGCAGGAGTCGATGCGCGTCGGCTACCTGCAGCCCGACGCGGCAGGGCGCAGCGGCGCCGGGAACCCCATGACGAAGCAGAAGGTGCGCCAGGCGCTCGTCTACGCCATCGACCGCAAGGCGATCGCCGAGAGGCTCGTGCGCGGCGGCTCCCGCGTGCCCGACGCGCCCTGCTTCCCGAGCCAGTTCGGCTGCGACGCCGAGGCGGCGGTCAAGTACGAGTACAACCCCGCGAAGGCGCGCCAGCTTCTGGCCGAGGCCGGCTACCCCAACGGCTTCGACGTGGAGCTGACGAGCTACGTGCAGCCGCGGCAGTGGTCGGAGGCGGTGCAGAACTACCTGCAGGCGGTGGGCATCCGTGCCCGCCTGAACCTGCTGCAGGTGGCGGCGCAGATCCAGCGCGCGCTGCGCGGGGAGCTGGCGCTGAACATGGGCAGCTGGGGCAGTTACTCGGTCAACGACGTCTCCGCGATCCTGCCCAACTACTTCGGGGGCGGCGGCAACGACTACGCGCGCGACCCGGAGGTGACGAGGCTGGTGGAGCAGGGCGGCGCGAGCAACGACGAGGAGGAGCGCCGCCGCGCCTACGCCGCCGCCATCCGGCGCATCACCGAGCAGGCCTACTGGATCCCGCTCCACACCTACGTCAACGCCTACGCCTTCTCGAAGCAGCTCGACTTCAAGCCGTGGCCGGACGAGCTGCCGCGCTTCTACCTGGCTAAGTGGAAGTAGGCCTGCCTCAGGCGGCCGCCGGCTGGGCGGCGGCCGCCCTGTCCTCCAGGTGGCATTCCACGATCCCCGTCGCCGTGGCGATGGGGATCGGCGCCTCGACCGGGCAGCGCGCGAAGGCGAGCGGGCAGCGCGGATGGAAGCGGCAGCCGGGCGGGATGTTCGCCGGATCGGGCATGACGTCGCCGAGGCCGACATCAGGCACGCCGAGGCCAGGCTCCGGCGTCAGCACGCTGGCGAGCAGCGCGCGCGTGTAGGGGTGGCGCGGGGCGGCGAACAGCGCCTCCGCCTCCGCCCGCTCGACGATGCGGCCGAGATACATCACCGCGACCTCGGTCGCGACGTGCTCGACCACGGCGAGGTTGTGGCTGATGAACAGGTAGGTGAGGCCGAGGTCACGGCGAAGCTCGGCGAGCAGGTTCAGGATCTGCGCCTGCACCGAAACGTCGAGGGCGCTGGTCGGCTCGTCGCATACGACGACACGCGGGCGCAGCACCAGGGCGCGGGCGATGGCGACACGCTGGCGCTGGCCGCCGGAGAGCTGCGCAGGGAAGCGGTCGCCCTGCTCGCGCGAAAGGCCGACCCGGTCGAGCATCTCGGCGACCCGGCGGCCGATCTCCTCGCGCGGGATGTCGCCCTGGGCGACGAGCGGCATGGCGACGATGTCGCGCACGCGCCGGCGCGGGTTAAGCGAGGCGAATGGATCCTGGAAGACCGGCTGGATCAAGCGGGCGCGGGCGCGGCGGTCCATCTCCGCGAGGCGCCGGCCGTCCACCAGCACCTCGCCGGCCGTGGGCGGCAGCAGGCCAAGGATGAGGCGAGCGAGGGTGGACTTGCCGCAGCCGGACTCGCCGACCACCCCGAGCACGCTGCCGGCCGGCACCCGGAAGGAGACGCCGTCCACTGCCACCACCTCCCGCGGCGGGGCGAACAGGCCCTGGCGCACGCGGAAGACGCGGCGGAGGTCCCTCACCTCGATCGCGGGATGCGCGGCGGGGGCGGCGGCGACGTTCATGCCGGGACGGGCTCGGCACATGCCCAATCGGGCGCGAGGGTGCAGAGGAATTCGTGCCCGGGCCCGACGGCGCGACGCGGCACATTGCTCGCGCATTCGGCGCGCGCATGGGCGCAGCGGTCGCGGAAGGCGCAGCCGGCGAAGCCGGGCGGGATCCGCGGCACCACGCCGGGGATGCTGCCGAGCGGCTGGTCGCGCCGCACCTTCCCCGGCACCGGCACGCAGGAGAGCAGGCCGCGCGTGTAGGGGTGGCACGGCGCGGCGAACAGTGCGGCGGTCGGCGCGCTCTCCACCACCTCGCCGGCATACATCACCGAGACGCGATGCGCGACGCGCGCGACGATGCCGAGGTCGTGGGTGATGAGCAGAATGGCGAGGCCGAGGTCGCGCTGCAGCTCCGCCAGCAGGCGCAGGATCTGCGCCTGCACGGTCACGTCGAGCGCCGTGGTCGGCTCGTCGGCGATCAGCAGCTCCGGCTCGCACATCAGCGCCATGGCGATCATGACACGCTGGCGCAGGCCGCCGGAAAGCTGGTGCGGATACTGGCCGAGCCGCATGCCCGGCGCGGTGATGCCGACACGCCCCAGCAGCTCCACCGCGCGGTCCACGGCGCGGGCGCGCGTCGTGCCGGGGCGATGCCGGCGGAGGACCTCCGTCATCTGGCTGCCGATGGTGTAGGACGGATTCAGGCTGGTCATCGGCTCCTGGAAGATCATCGCCATCCGGTCGCCGCGCAGCCGCGACATCGCGCGGTCGGAGAGGCCCCGCAGGTCCTGGCCGGCGAAGACGATGCGCTCCGCCTCGCGCTTCGCCCCTCGGGCGAGCAGGCCCATCACGGCGAGGGCGGTGACGGACTTGCCGCAGCCGGACTCCCCGACGAGGCAGTGCGTCTCGCCGCGGTTGACGGTGAGCGAAGCGCCGCGGACGGCGGCGACCTCACCGAAGCGCACCTGCAGGCCGGCGACCTCGAGCAGCGCGCTCATCGGCTGAGATCCGTGCCCAGCATGTCGCGCAGCCCGTCGCCGAGCAGGTTGATGCCCAGCACCAGCACGAACAGCGCGATGCCCGGGACCATGATGACCCAGGGCGAGAAGAACATGTACTCCTTCGCCTCGGCGATCATCAGGCCCCAGGAGGGGAGCGGCGCCGGCACCCCGAGGCCGAGGAAGGAGAGCGCGGCCTCCAGCAGGATCGCCAGCGCCATCTCCAGGGTCGCGACCACGGCGAGGTGCGAGGCGATGTTGGGCAGGATCTCGCGCAGCAGGATGGCGGTGCGGGAGCAGCCGGCGCACCAGGCGGCGGCGACGTAGTCGAGGTTGCGGAGCTGCATCGTGGTCGAGCGCGCCACCACGGCGAAGCGGTCCCAGAGCAGCAGGCCGAGGACGAGGATGACGAGGGTGAAGCTCGACCCCATCAGGCCGACCACGGTGAGGGCGACAAGGACCACCGGGATGGAAAGCCGCGCGGTGGTGGCGAAGACCACCGCGTCGTCCACACGCCCGCCGAAATAGCCGCCGAGCACGCCGAGCGTGGTGCCGATCAGGCCGGAGGTGATCACGGTGAGGACGCCGATCACCATCGAGATCCGCGCGCCGTAGATCAGCCGCGAGAGGTAGTCGCGCCCGAGCTGGTCGGCGCCGAGCGGGTTGCCGGGGTCCCCACCCTCCATCCAGGCGGGCGGGACCAGGCGGCGCGAGAGGTCGATCGCGAAGGGATCGTGCGGCGCGAGCCAGGGCCCGAAGATCGCCACCAGCGTCACGAGGCCGACGATTAGCCCGCCGAGCACCAGGCCGGAGTTGCGCAGCAGCCGCCCCCGCCGTCGTGCCACCACTGTGCTGACACCGGGGAGGGCCGCCTCGCTCATGCCGTCCGCAGCCTCGGGTCGAGCACGGCGTTCAGCAGGTCGGCCAACAGCGTCAGGCCGACATAGATCAGCGCCAGCACGAGGACGACCGCCTGCACCACCGGGAAGTCGTTCTTGCTGATGCTCTCCCAGGCGAGGAAGCCGACGCCGTGCAGGGCGAAGACGGTCTCGATCACGATCGAGCCGCCGAGCATGAAGCCGAGCTGCACCGCCGCGATCGAGACCACCGGGATGGCGGCGTTGCGCAGGCCATGCTTGACCAGGATGGAGAGGCGCGACAGGCCCTTCGCGCGCGCCGTGCGGATGTAGTCCGAGGCCAGCGCGTCGATCATCCCGCTGCGCGTCAGGCGCATCAGCGACGGGATGGCGGAGAAGGCGAGAACGATCCCGGGCATAACGTAGTGCTCCCAGGACCCGGTACCCGAGATCGGCAGCCAGCCCAGCTGGAGGCCGAGAACGATCATTAGGATCAGGCCGAGCCAGAAGCTCGGCATCGCCTGGCCGATCAGCGCGACCATCATGACCGCGCGGTCCACCCAGGTGTTCTCCCGCACCGCGGCGACGATGCCGAGCGGCAGGGCGACGACGAGGGCGATGCCGAGGCCGACCAGGCCGAGGCTCATGGTGATCGGCAGGCGCTGGGCGATGAGGTTGGAGACGCGGTCCTTGAAGA
>JADGHI010000685.1 GCA_019689515.1 Acetobacteraceae bacterium
CGCAGAACATGATCTGGGCCTCGCGCGACGGGCGGATCGGGCGGCTGATGGCGACGACGCTGCCCTCCCGCACCGGCTTCCCGCGCGAGGACCCCGTGCTCGACGCGGCCGATCCCGCCGCCACCGCCCCCTGGTCCCGCCTGCTCGATTCCCGCGACCTGCCCTTCGTCGAGGACCCGCCGGAGGGCTTCGTCGCCTCCGCCAACGAGCGCCCGGCGCCGCAGGACGGCCGCGCCCCGCCCCCAGTCGGCATCTTCTTCAGCGACGGCGACCGCGTGGAGCGCCTGCGCGCGCTCCTGGCGACACGGGAGCGTATTTCGCCCGCCGACCTGATGGCGCTGCAGGCCGACACGGTCTCGCCCAAGGCGGCGCGGCTGGCGGCGGCCCTTCTGCACCGGCTGGAGGGCATCGCCGAGGCCGCGCCCATCACCGCCGCCCTCGCCGGCTGGGACGGCGACTACCGCGCCGACGCCCGCGCGCCGCTCGCCTTCGAGTTCCTGCTGCGCCACCTCGTCCCGGCGCTGCTGGCGGAGAACGGGCGTGACGGGGCCGCAGGCCGCCGCGGGCCAGAGACGCAGTGGAACTTCATCACCACCTTCCTCCTGCGCGACCTCGACGCCCTGCCGCCCGAACGCCGCAGCGCCGTGCTGCGCCGGGCCGCGGCGGAGGCGGCGAAGGACCTCGCGCGGTTCCGCAACTGGGGCGAGGTGCACCGCCAGCGCGTCGCGCACTGGCTGGTGAACCTGCCGGTGATCGGCGGCGCCTTCGTCCAGGGCGACATGCCGGCCGGTGGCTCGCGCGAGACGCCGATGAAGACGAGCCACGGGCTGGTCGAGGGCCGGCACGTCTCGACCTTCGGCTCCATGGCGCGGCATGTGAGCGACCTGTCCGACCCGGACGCCAATTGGTTCGTGCTCTATGGCGGCCAGGACGGCTGGCTGGGCAGCGCGGCCTATGCGGACCAGGTGCCGCTCTGGCGCGAGCGCCGCGCCATCCGCCTGCCGCTGCGGCAGGAGACGGTGGCCGCCGAATTCCCGCACGTGACGCGGCTGATGCCCGCGGCGCGGCGATGACGACTCAGCCGTGATGCGCGCGCCCCCCTTCGACGCGACTCCCTTCCTGCGCGCCTATGCCGCGCTGCGCCTCGCCCGGCTGCGCGCGATGGACCCGGTGCGGACGCAGGAGCGCCTGCTGCTGCGCCTCGTCCGACGCGCCGCGCGGACGCGCTTCGGCCGCGCGCATGGCTTCGACGCAATCCGCTCGGTTGCCGATTTCCAGGCGCGCGTGCCGCTCCGCCGCTACGAGGCCTTCTGGGACGAGTACTGGCGCGCAGCCTACCCCGTGCTGGAGGACGTGACCTGGCCCGGCCGGGTGCCCTATTTCGCCCTCTCCTCCGGCACGACCTCCGGCCGGACGAAATACATCCCCGTGACGCGGGCGATGGTGGAGGCGAACCGCGCCGCGGCGCTGGACGTGCTGTGCTGGCACCTGGCGCACCACCCGGCGAGCCGCGCCCTCGGTGGAGTCTCCTTCATGCTCGGCGGTTCGACCGCGCTCGGGGAGGTGGCCAAGGGCGTGCGCCAGGGCGACCTCTCCGGCATCGCCGCCGCGGAGGTGCCGGTCTGGGCGCGTCCCTGGTCCTGGCCGCCCGCCGAGCTCGCGCTGATCGCCGACTGGGACCGCAAGCTCGCCGCCCTTGCCGAGGCCGCACCCGTCCAGCGCATCCGCGTGCTCAGCGGCACGCCGAGCTGGCTGCTGATGCTGTTCGAGCGCCTCGCCGAGCACCACGGCTGCCCGCCGCTGCCGTCGCTGGAGCTGCTGGTGCATGGCGGCGTCGCCTGGGCGCCCTATCGCGACCGTGTCGCGCCCTGGCTGCCGCCGGGCTGCGCGACGCGCGAGGTCTATGCGGCGAGTGAGGGCTTCCTCGCCATCGCCGACCGCGGTGACAGCGAGGGCATGCGGCTCCTGCTCGACGGAAGCTGCTTCCTGGAATTCGTCCCGCTGGAGGAACTCGATTCGCCCCGCCCGACCCGGCACTGGGCGGCAACGATCGAGACCGGTGTGGACTACGCGATCGTCGTCTCCTCCTGCGCCGGCCTCTGGGCCTATGTCGTGGGCGACACAGTGCGCTTCGTGGACCGCGCGCCGCCGCGCCTGCTGGTGACGGGCCGCACCTCCTACACCCTCTCGGCCTTCGGCGAGCATCTGAGCGGGGAGGAGATCGAGTCCGCGCTGCTCGCGGCCGCGCGTGAGACGGGCGTCGCGGTGGAGGAGTACAGCGTCGGCCCGGTGTTTGGCCGCGCCGCGGGCCACCACCGCTGGCTGGTGGAGGCGGTGGCGCCCGCGGCGCGCGAAGCCGGTGACATAAAA
>JADGHI010000686.1 GCA_019689515.1 Acetobacteraceae bacterium
CTTCGGTGGCGGCCCGTGGATAACTACGCTTCATGGCCGTATATTAGGCGCCGATCCCAGGAGACGCACGTTCCCCCATGCTTCTGCGCGAGGACCGCGCCTTGACGGCGGTCGCCGTAATACTCGATGTCGCCTTCCATGCCGGGCGCGGGACGGAGCTCGCCTCCGGTGCGGAGATCGCGGAGCGCCTCGGCGTCGCGAAGCGCGGCATCGAGCCCGTGCTGCAGGCGCTTTCCCGCGCCGGCCTGCTCGACAGCCTGCGGGGGCCACGCGGCGGCTACCGCCTGGCGCGGCGCCCTCGGGACATCCGCCTGTCCGACGTCGTGGACGCCGTGGCGGCGGACGACGAGCCGGAGGCGCCGGCGCTCACCGGCCGGCTCCAGGCCGCCGTCGTCGCGCCGCTTTGGCAGGAGCTCGGCGCGGTGCTGCGCGCACGGCTCGAGGCGACCACGGTCGAGGAGCTTCTGCGCCGGGCCCAGGCCGCGGGCCTGAGGCGTCCCACGGCCGTACCGCTGAACTTCTCGATCTGACACCGCCCGAGGCGGCGATGCGGGCGGACGCCAAGTCGGCTCGGCTCGGCGCAGCCCGTGTCCCACCCGTTCACCCCGCTCGGATTTCCGCCACGGCGACCAAGCGGCCCCAGCGACCGCTTCCGCGCCGATGAAGCGGCCGGAGCGGCGTCGTTCCAGCCCAGCACCTGGGCGCCTGCTTTCCTTCCACGGCGGCGCAGCTCGGCGTTGCCCTGGGCGGTCAGGGTGTCCCGGGTGGATCTCGCACCGCTGCCGGCACCGCAGCGTGGGTTATCACCGCATCCGGTTCGTCATCTTGGGCGCGGCAATGCCTGCCTCCGGCGCCGTCGGCACCTCCGGCAACTGGGCGTGGCGCCGCGGGCCGGTAACCGCCAGCGCGCGCGGCCGGCCGCTCCGCACCTGCGCGACGCATTCCGGCATGTTGGAAATCAGCAGGTCGCTGTTGCCGGCAGCGAATTCGGTGACCGAGGGCGCCCCGCTACGGTAGGGCACGTGGTGTTGCGCGCGCCGCCCCCCACCGCGCGGCGGAACATCTCCAGTGCCAGGTGGGGCAGGGAGCCTTTGCCGGAGGAGCCGCCGTCGGTCCACCCGGCCTGCGACAGGGCGGCGAAATCTTGCAGCGTGTGCGCCGGACGAACCGAACCTTACGCCCCAGAGCGAAAGACGCCGGAAGGCTCATCGCGAGCCGAGCGCTCCGCAGGCACGCCCGCGCGAGGACGGGACATATTAAACGACAAAATTCTGTGGTTTGCGCGGTGAACCTCGCGGGGGATCGACAAATTTTATTTATAAATCAATAGGTTGATCCGTTATCGAACAGCCCGCAGCGCTTGGGGAAATTTCCCGCACTGAATTCGGATTTCTCGATTGACGTAACACGATTCGTGTGCGCTGAATAAGCCCAATGCCGACGTATTCCACGTCAGCACCGCGGGATTTGATCGATGCAGCTTGCTCCGCGATACCAAACGCTAAAGCGCCGCCCCTCCGCCGCTCCCGGGATGCCGTGCTGTCCGGGGCCGCAACTTCGGCGCCTCTGTCGCCGCTGAGCGCTTCAGGCGCCGCCGCGCGCCTGCTCCTCCCTTCCTAACCTCCCACCGGCCCACGCCGCGCCCGCTGCGCGGCCGAAGGGACGCACTGCACATGCACACCTCTCGCCCGATCGAGGTGCGGGGACGCTTTCTCGGCGTCGCCGTCACCCATGCCGCCGCCTGGCGCTTCATCGCCCTCGACCCCGTGGTCGCGGACATGGACGGCGCCACCTTCCAAAGCCCTGCGGAGGCAGTCCGCGCGGCCAGCCGCCTGGCGGTGGAAGACCGCCACGGCCAGCGCCTCTCTCAGCCGACGGCAACTGGGCCGGAACGCCCGTGAACGCCGTCACCGAACCGCTGGCTGCGCTGCCGCCCCTCCTCCGCGCCATTGCCGCGGATGCGCCGCGGCACGACCGCGACGGCAGCTTCCCCTTCGCCAGCATCGAGCGTCTGCGGCAGGCCGGCGTCCTCAGCCTGACCGTGCCGGCGGCGCTCGGCGGCGGCGGAGCTGGTTTGCGCCTGGCCGCCCGCGCCGTGGAGCAGGTCGGCCAGGCCTGCCCGGCCACCGCCCTCGTCCTCGCGATGCAGTTGCTGAAGCATGCGGCGCTGGCCCGCAGTCCGGCTTGGCCACCGGCGCTACGCGAGCTGGTTGGCCGCAGCGCGGTGACCGAAGGCGCGCTGATCAACGCGCTGCGCGTCGAGCCCGAACTCGGCTCGCCAACGCGCGGCGGTCTGCCGGCCACCGTTGCGCGACGCACGTCCGATGGCTGGTTGATCATCGGGCGCAAGCGCTACGCCACCGGTGCC
>JADGHI010000687.1 GCA_019689515.1 Acetobacteraceae bacterium
GGGCGGCGCCGGGGCAGGGCCGGTGGCGGCGCGGGGGAGCAGCGCGCTCGCCTTCGCCGACCTGGTCCTCGACAGGGAGACGCACCGCGTCACACGCGGCGGGCGGGCGCTGCGGCTTGGCCCGACCGAGTACCGGCTGCTCGAGTTCCTGCTTCGCTACCCGCGCCGCGTGTTCACGCGCGAGCAGCTCCTCTCCGCGGTCTGGGGGCCGGGGATCCATGTCGGGCTGCGCACGGTGGACGTGCATGTCCGTCGCCTGCGTCGTGCCCTCGACGCGGCCGGCGAGCCCGACCTGATCCGCACCGTCCGCGCTGCCGGCTACGCCCTCGACGACACCCCGGAGCCTGGCTGAGGAGGGACCCTTCCGAAGGCCGCGCCGAAGGGACGGGGACCGCTCCGCCGCGTGCCTCGCCTGCCTCTACCCGAGTGCCGCGCAAAGGGGCATCCTGCTTACCCGAGCATCCATGACCGCACCCGCCGGTCCGGCCTGAGGCATGCGCAGCCCATGACAGTCTCTCCCGAACACTTCCGCGACGCGATGGCCCGGCTGGGCGCGGCGGTGAACGTCATCACCACCGGCGGACCCGCCGGCCGAGGCGGCCTCACCGCCAGCGCCGTCTGCAGCGTCACCGACAACCCGCCCACCCTGCTCGTCTGCATGAACCGCAAGGCGAGCGCGCACCCGCTGTTCAAGGCGAATGGCGTGCTCTGCGTGAACACCCTCGCCGCGGCGCAGCGCGAGGTCTCCGACACCTTCTCCGGCCGCAGGGGACTCGCCGGCGAGGAGCGCTTCTCCTGCGCCCGCTGGATTCAGCTCGCCACCGGCGCCCCCGTGCTGGAGGGCGCGGTCGCGGCCTTCGACTGCCGCATCGTGGAGGTGGTCGAGCGCGGCACCCACAGCGTCGTCTTCGCCGAGGTCGAGGCGATCCGCCAGGGCGACCCCAGCCATGAGGCGCTGATCTATTTCGACCGCAACTACCATCGTCTTGGCGGCACCAGTTGCGGCCGCGGCTGAGCTGAAGCGTTACTCGTCATCCGGCCCCCTTGGCCGCGTTAGGCCACTCCGGACCCCGTGACCCTTCCTTCCGCCCCCGACGTCGCGATCGTGGGCGCCGGCGCCGCCGGCATCGCCGCCGCGCGCGAGTGCGCCGCGCTCGGCCTCTCCTGCCTCGTGCTGGAGGCGATGGACCGCATCGGCGGCCGCGCCTTCACGGAGAGCGCACGTCTCGGTGCTCCCTTCGACCACGGCGCCTCCTGGCTCCACCAGGCCAACGACAACCCGCTGGTGCCGCTGGCGCGGGCGCTGGGCTTTCGCCTCGTCGATTCGGACGCGGTGCGCGAGCGCCATGTCTTCATCGGCTCCCGCCGCGCCACGCCGGGCGAGCTCGCCGAGCTTGAGGCAGCCTGCCTGCGCTTCGGCACCACAGTCGCCGCGCGCGCCGCGCTCGGCCCGCCCGACCTGCCGCTTGCCGCCGCGGTCCCGAGTGGGGCCTTCTGGGACGCCACGGTCGCGCATCGCGAGGGCCCGGTGATCAGCGCCGCACAGCTCGAGGAGCTGAGCCTCCTCGACTTCGTCGCCAATGATCTCGCCCCGCCCAACCTCATGCCCGAGATCGGCGTCGGTGCCCTGGTGGGCCGCCTCGCGGAGGGGCTGCCGATCCGCACCGGCCTGCCCGTCGCGCGCATCCGCTGGGGCGGCAAGGGCGCCATCGTCCTCGACACGGCGGAGGGCAGCCTCGCTGCACGCGCCTGCATCGTCACCGTCTCGACCGGGGTGCTCGCTGCCGGAGAGGCGATCGCCTTCGATCCGCCGCTCCCCGAGGCGGTGCGCGAGGCGGTCGCCGGACTTCCGCTGGGCCTGCTCACCAAGGTCGCCTTCCGCGCCGCCGGCGAGGACCGCCTCGACCTGTCGCCCTTCGCCTCCCTCTGGCGCCACGTCGCCTCGCCCGACGAGGCGGCGATGACGTTCCATGCCTGGCCCTTCGGCCGCGACCACCTGATCGGCTTCATCGGCGGCCGCGCCGCCTGGGACCTCGCCCGCGCCGGCCCTGCTGCGGCCGAGGCCTTCGCGCGGGAGGAGCTGTCCCGTTTCTTCGGGCCCGCCCGGGTCGCCCGCGCCCTGCGCGCGCCCGCCGCCGTGGTCACCGATTGGGGCACCAACCCCTTCACCCGCGGCGCCTACAGCTACGCCCGGCCCGGTCATGCCGGCGCCCGCGCCGCCCTGGCCGCGGCCGCGCTCGCCGGAGGCCGCCTGCGCTTCGCGGGGGAGGCCTGTCACACGCGCCTCGCCGGCACGGTCGGGGGCGCGTGGGAGAGCGGGCAGGCGGCGGCGCGGGCGGTGGCGGCGGCGCTGGGC
>JADGHI010000688.1 GCA_019689515.1 Acetobacteraceae bacterium
GTGCGCCTCCAGCGCCTCGGCGACCCGGCGGGTGGTGGTTTCGGGGCTCTCGTCGGTGCAGTTCACCACGATGTCGGCCTCAGCGTAGAAGGGGTGGCGGCGCTTCATCAGGCCCTCGAGCACCTCTGTGGGGTCGCGGCCGACGAACATCGGCCGGTGCTCGCGGCCGGCGACGCGCCGGACGAGGGTGGGGAGACGGCATTTCAGCCAGATCGAGACGGCGCCTGAGGCGCGCACCGCCTCGCGGGTGCGCGGGTCGTCGAAGGCGCCGCCGCCGGTGGCGAGCACGAGCGGCGGGCCATCGAGCAGCCGGGCGATCACCCGCCGCTCGCCGTCGCGGAAATGCGGCTCGCCGTAGCGTGCGAAGATGTCGGAGATGGTCTGTCCGGCGGCGGCCTCGATCTCCGTATCGGCGTCCTTGAAGGGCAGCCCCAGCCGGGCCGCGAGCCGCCGGCCGATCGCCGACTTACCCGCGCCGGGCAGGCCGACGAGCACGATGCTCCGCGGCGACGATGGCGGCCGCGCCGGCGACGAGGCCGCCGAGGGTGCCGCGGGGGATGCTAGGATCGTCCGCGACTCGGTTCCTGCCGGGTCGGAAACGAAGTCCGGGGCGGTGTTGCTCTGCACGATCGCGGAAGCTAGCACACCCCCCGCCGCGCGCGAGGGAGGCCTGCCCGCGAATGTTCCGCCGCCCCATGCTGTTGCTCGCCGCGATCGTCGGCGGGGTGCTGGCGATCGGGTTGCTGGCAATCGGTGCCTTTCCGCCCTCCGTGACCCCCCAGCCGGTCGAGCGGACCCTGCCGAACGACCGGTTCCAGACGCGCTGAACGCCGCCTGCCGGGTTGCGACGCGCACGCGATGGCGGAGCCGCTGCCCCCAGGCCGGCACGTCGAGGCCTTCCTCGAGATGCTCGCCGCCGAGCGCGGCGCGGCGCGCAACACGCTGGCGGCCTACCTGGCCGACCTGGCCGATTTCACCGGCTTCGCCGCAGCGCGCGGCATGGCGGTGCACGAGGCCGACGCCGAGACCCTGCGCGCCTACCTGGCGCGCCTGACCGATGCCGGCCTCTCCGCCCGCACCGCCGCGCGTCGGCTCTCGGCGCTCCGGCAGTTCCACCGCTTCCTGGTGCGCGAGGGAGTGCGCGAGGACGACCCGACCGAGCTGCTGGAAGGCCCCAAGACCCCCCGCAGCCTGCCCAAAGCGCTGACTGAGGCGGAGGTCGAGGCGCTGATCGAGGGCGCGGCCCGGCTGCCGGGCGCCCGCGGACCGCTCGCGGTGGCGGTGGTCGAGCTGCTCTACTGCTCGGGCCTGCGCGCGAGCGAGTTGATCGCCCTGCCGGCGGGCGCGCTGCGCCCGGACGCCGACCTGATCGCGGTGCGCGGCAAGGGCGGCAAGGAGCGACTGGTGCCGATCTCCCGCCGCGCGCGGGAGGCGATGCTCGCGGCAACGGCGGCGCGGTCGAAGCCGGGCGGCAAGACGAGGCCGGGCGGCGGCAGCCGCTGGCTGTTCCCCTCGCGCGCCGCGAGCGGGCACCTGACGCGCCAGGGCCTCGGGCTGCTGCTCAAGGACGCGGCGCTGGCGGCGGGGCTCGATCCGGAGCGGGTGAGCCCGCACGTGCTGCGCCACTCCTTCGCGAGCCACCTCCTGGGACGCGGGGCCGATCTGCGCAGCCTGCAGGTGCTGCTCGGCCACGCCGACATCGCCACCACGCAGATCTACACCAAGGTGCTCGAGGAACGGCTGCGCAAGCTGGTGGCGGAGCACCACCCGCTGGCCCGGGAGGGGGTGGCGGGCGGCTGAGGACCTTCCCAATCGCCTCTCCGACTCGGACCACGCTAGGGAACCCGGCCATGGACCAGACCCCGCGCTACGAGGAGGACATCTTCGCCTGGTCACAGCACCAGGCGCGGGTGTTGCGCGGCCTCGCCGCCCGCGGCGTGGATCTGCCCCATGAGCTGGACCTTGAGCACGTGGCGGAGGAAATCGAGGGCCTGGGCATCTCCGAACTGAACAGCGTGCTCATCCACCTGGAAGGCATGCTGATCCAGCTTGCCATGGCGGCGTCCTCGCCCGCGGACGCCTCGCCGCGCCGGGGATGGCTGGTCGAGGTCAACGAGCATCGCCGCCAGGCGCTGCGCCGCTACACCAATGCCATGCGCCAGCGCATCGACCTCGATGGTCTTTGGCGCGGCGCTCTGCGTGAGGCGGCCGCCGATCTCAGGCTCTACGGCGAGGCGCTGGCCCCCCTGCCCACTGCCTGCCCCTACGATCTGGCGGACCTGCTCAGCCCGGAGCCGAACGCGGAGGCGCTCCTCGCCCGCCTCGTTCCGCCCCCGTCCGGCTGAGC
>JADGHI010000689.1 GCA_019689515.1 Acetobacteraceae bacterium
CAACCGGCTCAGCGCGCCGCCGGTGCCGCGGCCGCCGCGTGCACGGGACCGCGCGCCTCGGCGAGGTGGTCGAAGCGCCGGCGGAAGGTGCCGAGGCCCATGGTCAGCGAGCGCAGCTCGATGATGAGGTCGTGCAGCTCCGCCTGCGGCACCAGTGCCTCGACCTCGTCCCAGCCGGGCCAGCCCTCCTTCTCGGCATAGCCGAGGATCTGGCCGCGCCGACCGGTGAGCAGGCGCTGCGCGCTCGCGGTGTAGTCGTTCGGCACCGTCACCGTGACGTGATCGATCGGCTCGAGCAGCACCGGATCGGCCTTGGCGAGCCCCTCCTGCATGCCGATCCGCGTAGCCGTGGCGAAGGCCATGTCGGAGCTGTCCACGCTGTGGAACTGGCCATCCACGAGGGTGACGGCGATGTCCACCACGGGGAAGCCGAGCGGGCCCTTCTTGCACGCCTCCTCCGCCGCCTCGCCGACGGCGGGGATGAACTTCTTCGGGATGGCGCCGCCGACGATCCTGTCCACGAAGAGGAAGCCCTCGCCGCGGCCGCGCGGCTCGATCTCCAGCTTCACGTCGGCGAACTGGCCGTGGCCGCCGGTCTGGCGCTTGTGGCGCGCGTGCTGGTGGACCGCCTTGCGGATGGTCTCCTTGAACGGCACCCGCGGATGCGCTGAGTTCAGCTTGAGGCCGTAATTCGCCGCGAGCCTCTGCAGCGCATTGCCGAGATGGATGTCGCCCTGGCCGTGCAGCACCGTCTGGCCGAGGACGCCGTCGTACGAGATGGTGATGGACGGGTCCTCCTCGGCGATGCGCTGCAGCGCGCCGGAGAGTTTCACGTCGTCCTTGCGGTCCTCGGTGGTGACCGCGAGCGCATAGACGGGTTCGGGCGGCTGCGGGAAGGAAAGCTGCTCGGGTGCGGGACCACCGGCGACGAGGGTGGCGCCGGTGGCCGCGCCCTCGAGCCGGCCCAAGGCGACGATGTCGCCGGTCTCGGCCTCCGGCACGCGGGTCGCTTCCCCGGCAGGGAAGCGGGTGATGCCGCCGATGCGCGCACCGCCCATCTGCTGGCCGTCTTTGACCGGGCCGCGCCAGACACGGGCGAAGGAGAGCTTGCCGGCGGCACCGGTGTGCTGGGTCTTGAAGACCTGCACGAGCGGCTCGCCCTCCGGCGTCACCCCGCGGCGGGAGGCGGTGACGAGCGGGTTGGGCCCGTCGTGGCGCAGCGCCTTCCACAGCCGCTGGATGCCGCTGTTCTGCTCCGCCGCGCCGAGCATCACCTCGACCACTGCGCCCTTCTCGATGTCCGCGTGCAGCGGGCGGAACACCTCCTCGGGCGTGACGGCCGCGTCCTCGAGCACCTTCTCGAGCAGGCCGTCATCGTGATCGGCGAGGACCTCGAGGAGGGCGCCGCGCGCCTCGGCCTCGCGGTCGCGCATCCCGGCGGGCAGGGCGATCAGCTCCGAGGGCTGGCCCTTGCGGAAGCGGTAGGCGCGCTCGCTGACCAGGTCCACGTAGCCGGTGATCTGCTCGCCCTCCCGGATCGGCACCTGCCGGAGCACGAGCGGACGCTTCGAGCAGGGCTGCAGCGCCGCGAGGGTGTCGCGGATGCGGCCTTCGCCGAGGGTGTCGATCTTGTTGACGAAGACGATGGTGGGGATGCCCCCCTCTTCGAGCTGCTTGAGCAGCGGCGCGACCGCGAGGGCACGGTCGGGCGAGGGCTCGCAGACGAGGACGGCGATGTCGCAGACGGCGAGGGCACAGGCCGCCTCATAGGCGAACTCGACCGAGCCGGGCGTGTCGATCACCGCCCAGGGATCGCCGAGATAGGCGCCGTGGCCGAGGCGGATCTCGGTGCCCATGATGCGGCTCCGGATATCGGCACTGCTGCGCCGCGCCGCGCCGCCCGCGGCGGCGAGGAGGGCCTCGAACAGCGTGGACTTGCCGCTGCCTTGGGGGCCCACCAGGGCGACGGATCGGGGCCGGGCCCCGCCTTCTTGTCTGGCTGCGGATGCTTCAGGCATCGGATCGGCGCCTCCCGCGCGCGGGCCGCGGCGCGGTGCGCGCGCGGCCTTCTTCCGGTGTGTGCCGGGGCGGCCGGAGCGGGCCGGCTGGGGCCGGTTCGGGGACTGACCGACCAGGCACGAGCATGCCGCCCGCCGCGATCGCCTCCTGACCGAAGGACTGTAGCCCAGCACGCGGCGGGGGCGAGTCCCCGATATGTCACGGTCGGCGGCGGTAGCACGCAGGCAGGCAGCCGGGCCGTTCCGCGGCGGCAACCGAAGGCCGCTGCCGGCCGGGGCGGGAGCAGCGCCTTCGCCGCTTCGGCGGCGAGGCCGCGTGCGTC
>JADGHI010000690.1 GCA_019689515.1 Acetobacteraceae bacterium
ACGACCGAGCCCATCACCGCCGGGAATTGCAGCAGCCCGTGCTGTTCCAGCCTGTCCGCCGCGACCGGCGCGTCGGAGGCGCCGAAATCCACGGTGCGGTTGAAGATCTGGTTCTGCCCGCCGCCGGAGCCGATGGCCTGGTAGTTCAGTTGGATGCCGATCGCGGCCTGCGCTGCCTCGCCCCACTTGGCATAGACCGGGGCGGGGAAGGTGGCGCCGGCGCCGGTGATCTGCGCCGCCTCGGCGCGGGCCGCCAGGGGAAGCAGCGCGGCCGCGCCGGAGGCAAGGAGGAAGGAGCGACGGTTCACCTGATCTCTCTCCGCAGCAGTTGACCCGGACCGTGCCGCCCCGGGCACCCGCCTGATAGACGCCCGATGCGACAGAGCCGCTACGCTTTTGTGAAGCTTCGATGACATTCGCCTGACGGCCGGTGGCGATCCCGGCCGGTTGCCGGGATCTCGCCGGGGGCGCCCGTGAGGCGCCACGGCCATCCGGGGCGCTCGATCATTTGCGATCCGATGCACCGCCCCTGCGCCTATGAAGGCTGGCAAAGCCGGAGGAGCAGGATGCCTGGAGGACACGACCCGGACGGCGAATACGAGGCATTGCGCGCCCTCTATCCCTGGTTGCCCCATCCGGCCTGCGGTCCCGGCTGGCACGGGCTGGTCGAGAAGGTCTGCGAAAGCCTGGTCCTGCTCCTGCCGCCGCAGCAGTTGCGGGAACTCGCGGTCCTGGAGATCGGCGAGGCTGCCGGCCGGCTCCGTATCCGCTTCCAGGGCGCCGGAGGTTTCGAGGCTCAGATCCGGGCCTTGCTGCGGGAGGCCGAGCAGGCCTCCTGCCGCATCTGCCAGCAATGCGGCGCCCCGGGGCAGCGTGCGCGACGGGGCGGCTGGTGGGCCACGCTCTGCGACGAACATGCGCGGCAGGGGATCTGGCTGTAACCTCGCCGGCACCGGCCGGCGAGGGGTGGTGCTCGCCACTGGCTGCCGCGCCCTGCAGAAGAAGCCCTCCTGGCTGCCCACTGTTGCCCGAAGCGTCGTTCCAGGCCGCAGGACGCCACGCGCCTGCTTTCCAGACCTGGCAACGTGTTGCAGGGTGGCGCCCGACCGGAGGGAGTGAGCCACGCCGACCATCCTGCTCTGGCTGGACGAGGCCGAGACCTACCGCAAGGCGGCCGAGCAGGCCGGGCTGGCAGGACGCTGCGAGCTGGTGGCGGTTCCCCGCGGTGCCGTGCCGGATACTGCCCTGCTCGACCGCGCCGATGCCATCCTCGCCTGGGGCGCGCCGGCCGGCCTGCTGGCGCGCCGCGACGAGGGCGCACAGCCCCTCGCGGCCTTCCTCGCCGGCCTCGACACACCCGGCGCGCCGCCGCGGGTGCCGGGCACCGCGGTGTACCTGACCGGACAGCGCGAGGTGGTGCCGACGGCGCTGGCGCTGAACCTGCGCCACAACGGGGTGCTGCACGAGGCGGTGGCGCTGCTGCACGTGCGCGCCGAGCGGGTGCCGCGGGTGGCGGAGGCCGAGCGGGTCACGGTCGCGGAACTGGGCGACGGCGTCCGCGACGTCACGGTCCGCTTCGGCTTCGCCGAGGCGCCGGACGTGCCGGCGGCGCTGCGGCTGCACCGGCGCGAGGCCGGCCCCGACCCGGACGCGGCGTCGTTCTTCCTCGGCCGCGAGGTGCCGGTGCCCTCCATGCGGCCCGAGCTGAAGGCCTGGGAGGAGCCTCTGTTCGTCTTCCTCACCCGCAACGCGGTGCGCGCGCCGGACTACTTCCGCATCCTGCCGCCGCGCGTGGTCGAACTCGGCACCCGGGTCGAGCTGTGAGATCCGGCCGCCCACACCGCGCGGAGGACCAGCCGGCACCGGGCCAAGCCGGGCCGCGATGGAGGCTTCCAGCACCGCTGGCGGAGGCCGTGGCCCTCGCTGCCGCGACGCTGCCTGTCGGCGCCGTACTGGCCGCACTCGCACCGGAGGGGCACTTGGCCGGGAGCCAGGCCGCCGCGGCGGGCGTTGCATTGCTGGTATGGTGCTACTGCGATGGCACCGTGGGGCGGCGCTTGCACTGGGGCTTGGCGGCTCTCGAAGCCCTGTTACGGCTCCGCCTCGCGCTAGCCTGGGCCCGGGTGCTGCTCGACGGTCCGGACCTCGGCGCCGGCGGCTGATCGCGGCATGCGTTGGATCCTGTTTGCCGCTCCGGGCGGGCGCTCGGCCAGAGAGTGTTGTTCCCCGGTTCCCCTCGCCACGCCACCTCCATGCGACGCGAATCGTCTCCCTGCTGGTGGGCCGCGCCGTGAGGCGCAGGTCTTCCGCGGTTTCCGCCCGCAGGCTGGCGGGTGCGAG
>JADGHI010000691.1 GCA_019689515.1 Acetobacteraceae bacterium
CGTCTGGGGCGCCTGGGGCTCGGCCGGCTCGGTGCGGGCGAGCGCCTCGCGCAGCGCCGCGTCGTCCTCCGCCGGAGGCAGCACCTCGGCCGGCGCGGAGGGCGGCGGCACGGCGGGGGCCGGTGCCGGCTGGACGCGGGACGTCGTGGTGAAGGGCGGCTCGATCGAAGGCGTCAGCGGGGGAACGGGATAGGCCTGCTGCGCCGCCGGATTCGGCTGGCTGGGCGAGCCCTCGGGCGGCGCCGGTGCCGGCGGCTGCCCGGGCGGCGGCGTCACCGGAGGCGGCGGTGCCCGCTCCTCCTCCGCCGGTCGCGGGGGGCTCTGACCCGTGCGGCCGCGCAGCCGGTCGATCCAGCCCTTCAGCGCCATTCCGCCACCTCTCCTTCGCCCTGGACCGCCGCCTCCGCCAGCAGGCCGTCATCCGCCGCAGCGACCACGCGCAGGCGCCGCAGCTCCCCTGGCGCGCCCGCGGCACCACCCGCCGCCGCACCGCCGGACGGCACCAGGCGGATCGGCGCGAATTGCTCGGTATGGCCGCGGTCGTCGCGCTCGAGCAGCACCGTCTCCACGCGACCGACACGCGCCTCGTAGAAGCGCCGCGCCGCGCGGACTCCGGCCTCGCGCAGCCGCGCCGCGCGCTCGCGCCGCACGGCCTTGGGCAGTTGCGGCATCCGCGCCGCCGGCGTCCCGGGGCGCTCCGAGTAGGGGAAGACGTGCAGGAAGGTCAGCCCCGCCTCCTCCACCAGGTCGAGCGTCTGCGCGAAATGGTCCTCGGTTTCGGTCGGGAAGCCGGCGATCAGGTCGGCGCCGAACGCGATCTCCGGCCGCAGGCTCCGGGCGCGGCGGGTGAAGGCGAGCGCGTCGGCGCGCAGATGGCGCCGCTTCATGCGCTTGAGGATCAGGTCCGCCCCGTGCTGCAGCGAGAGGTGCAGATGCGGCATCAGCCGCGGCTCCTCCGCAATCAGGCGCCACAGCTCCTCGTCCACCTCCACCGGGTCGAGCGAGGAGAGGCGCAGCCGCGGCAGCTCCGGCACCAGGCGCAGCAGGCGGCGGCAGAGCTGCCCCAGGCTCGGACGGCCCGGCAGGTCGGGGCCGTAGCTGGTGATGTCCACACCGGTCAGCACCACCTCGCGATAGCCCGCCGCGACCAGCGCCCGCACCTGCTCCACCACCGCGCCGACCGGCACGCTGCGCGAGGGGCCGCGGCCGAAGGGGATGACGCAGAAGGTGCAACGGTGGTCGCAGCCCTGCTGGACCTGCACGAAAGCGCGCGCGCGTCCGGCGAACTCGGTCACGAGATGCGCCGCTGTCTCCCGCGCGGCCATGATGTCGCCGACGGGCACGGAGTCCGGCGCATCGAGCGTCGCCCAGGTCTCCGGCTTCAGCTTGTCGGCGTTGCCGATCACGCGGACCACGCCCGGCAGTGCGGCCCAGTCCGCGGGACGGATCTGCGCGGCGCAGCCGGTGACGAGGATGCGCGCCCCGGGATTCTCGCGGTGCGCCTTGCGGATCGCCTGGCGCGCCTGGCGCTCCGCCTCGCCCGTGACGGCGCAGGTGTTGACGACGATCGTGTCGGCGCCGTGCCCCGCGGTGGTGGCGAGCGCGCGCATCGCCTCCGACTCGTAGGTGTTGAGCCGGCAGCCGAAGGTGAGCAGCCGCACGCCGCTGGCGGGCGCCTCGCCGTCCCCAGGGTTCCGCACCGCAGCACTCATGCGGGATAGGCCGAGAGGTCCAGCTGGCCGACGAAGGCCGTGGCGACCGGCCCGGTCATCAGCACATGCCCGTCCGAGGCGCGCCACTCGATGCCGAGATCGCCCCCGGGCAGCGAGACCGTCGCCCGCCGCCCCGTCAGGCCGCGGCGATGGGCGTTGACCAGCGCCGCGCAGGCCCCCGAGCCGCAGGCGAGGGTCAGCCCCGCGCCGCGCTCCCACACCACGAGCCGCAGCCGGTCCGGCGCCAGCACCTGGGCGAAGCCGATGTTGGCGCGCTCCGGGAAGAATGGATGCCGCTCCAGCGCCGGGCCGAGCCTGGTGACGGGGATGGCGTCGAGATCGGGGACGAAGAAGGTGGCGTGCGGATTGCCCATCGAGCAGGCCGCCGGCGCCTCCACCGGCCCCTCGGCGAGGGGCAGGTGCAGCGTGTCCGCCGGTTCCGCCAGCGGCACCTCGCGCCAGTCGAGCCGCGGCGCACCCATGTCCACGGTGACGCTGCCATCGGGGTGGACCTCCGCAGGCAGGTCGCCGGAGATCGTGCGCACAGTCACACGGCTGCGCCCGGTCTCGGCGGCGACCAGGGAGGCGACGCAGCGCGTAGCGTTGCCGCAGGCCCCGGCCTCGGAG
>JADGHI010000034.1 GCA_019689515.1 Acetobacteraceae bacterium
CCGCTCTCTCTACTCGGCCGCCTGGCGCGGGCCGCCGCCCGAGCCATCGCGCCGCTCGCCGCGCCGGCCGCCGCCCCCCTCGCCCTCCGGGCGGGGCCGGCGGGCGCCGACCTTCTCGGTGATGTCCTCGCCGGTGGCCTGGTCCACCACCCGCATGGAGAGCTTCACCTTGCCGCGCTCGTCGAAGCCGATGACCTTGACCTTCACCTGGTCGCCTTCCTTGACGACGTCGGTGGTCTTGTTCACCCGCTCGTTCGCCAGCTCGGAGATGTGGACGAGCCCGTCGCGCGAGCCGAGGAAGTTGACGAAGGCGCCGAACTCGGCGGTCTTCACCACCTTGCCGGTGTAGATCGCGCCGAGCTCCGGCTCGGCCACGATGCCGCGGATCCAGTCGATCGCCCGCTGCGCCGCCTCGTTCGAGGTGGCGGCGATCTTGATCGTGCCGTCGTCCTCGATGTCGATCTTGGTGCCGGTCTGCTCGGTGATCTCGCGGATCACCTTGCCGCCGGAGCCGATCACGTCGCGGATCTTGTCCTTGTTGATCGTGATCACCGTGATGCGCGGCGCCGTCGCGGCGACGTCGGTGCGCGCCCCCGTGATCGCCTTCGCCATCTCGCCGAGGATGTGCATCCGCCCCTCGCGCGCCTGCTCGAGGGCGATCTTCATGATCTCGAAGGTGATGGACGTGATCTTGATGTCCATCTGCAGCGAGGTGACGCCGACCTCGGTGCCGGCCACCTTGAAGTCCATGTCGCCGAGATGGTCCTCGTCGCCGGGATGTCGGAGAGCACCGCGAAGCCGCGATCCTCCTTGATCAGCCCCATGGCGATACCGGCACAGGGCCGCTTCAGCGGCACGCCCGCATCCATCATCGCGAGCGAGGAGCCGCAGACCGTCGCCATCGAGGAGGAGCCGTTCGACTCGGTGATCTCGGAGACCACGCGGATCGTGTAGGGGAACTTCTCCTTCTCCGGCAGCAGCGGGTGCAGCGCCCGCCAGGCGAGCTTGCCGTGGCCGACCTCGCGCCGGCCGGGGCTGCCGAGCCGCCCGGTCTCGTTCACCGAGTAGGGCGGGAAGTTGTAGTGCAGCAGGAAGTCCTCGCGGTACTCGCCCGTCAGCGCGTCGATGATCTGCTCATCCTGGCCCGTGCCGAGGGTCGCGACGCAGAAGGCCTGCGTCTCGCCGCGGGTGAACAGCGCCGAGCCGTGCGCGCGCGGCAGCACGCCGACCTCGGCCACGATCGGGCGGATGGACTTGGTGTCGCGCCCGTCGATGCGGATGCCGGTGTCGAGGATGGCGTTGCGGACGACGTCGGCCTCGAGCTCCTTGAAGAAGGCCTTGGCCTTCTCAATGTCGACGCCCTCGGCGGCGAGCTGCTCCAGCACCGCCTTCTTGGCCGCCGCCACCTTGTCGTGGCGCGCGAGCTTCTGCGTCTCGCGGTAGGCCTCCGCGATCGGCGCGCGGCCGAGCTCGAAGACGCGCGCCTTGAGCGCCTTCTCCTCCTCGGTCGGCTCGGGCAGCGGCCAGGGGTCCTTCGCGGCGCGCTCGGCGAGCGCGATGATGCCGTCGATCACCGGCTGGAAGCCCTTGTGGCCGAACTCGACGGCGCCGAGCATGATCTCCTCGGACAGCTCCTGCGCCTCCGACTCGACCATGAGCACGCCCTCGGAGGTGCCGGCGACCACCAGGTCGAGCTGGCTCTGCGCGCGCTGCTCCGCCGTCGGGTTCAGCACGTAGCGGCCGTCGATCCAGCCGACGCGCGCGGCGCCGACGGGGCCGAAGAACGGGATGCCGGAGAGGGTCAGCGCGGCCGAGCAGCCGACCATCGCCACGATGTCGGGATCGTTCTCCAGGTCGTGCGACAGCACGGTCGCGATGACCTGCACCTCGTTGCGGAACCCATCCGGGAAGAGCGGCCGGATCGGCCGGTCGATCAGGCGGGAGACGAGGACCTCGTGCTCCGAGGGCCGCCCCTCGCGCTTGAAGAAGCCGCCGGGAATCTTGCCCGCGGCGAAGGCCTTCTCCTGATAATGCACGGTAAGCGGGAAGAAGTCCTGGCCCGGCCTGGCGCTGCGCGCGCCGACCGCGGTGCAGAGCACGATGGTGTCGCCGAGGCGCGCCATCACGGCGCCGTCGGCCTGACGGGCGATCTTGCCGGTCTCGAGGGTAAGGGTCTTGTCCCCCCAGGGGACGTCCTTGCGGAAATAGGCGTCGAACACGTGCGTCGTCTTCCTCTTGTGGCTCCCCGGCGCGCCGTCTTGGGGCGCGGCACGGCGGGAAGCCCGTTCCGGCGCCGGACCCGGGGGCGCGGCGCCGAGGGTGGCTAGACCGGACCGGCCCGCCCGCCGCGCGGCTTGCGCGAGGGGAGAGTGGCCCGGGTGCGACGCGGTGGGATGCCAGTCAGGCGACCGCCACTCCCCTCTCTTGGTGGGTGGTCGGCGTCTCGGGCGGCATGGTGGCCGCGGGGAACCGGGTCCGCGGCAGGGCAGCATTCCAGGGAGGGCCGCCCCTGACCATGTGGCCGGAAACGCCGCCGCAACCCGCTCGGGACGGTATCGCCCCGACCCATGATCGGTGGTGCGCGGCTCTCTGTGCCGGTCAGCCCGCCGCGTGCGCGGCGGTGTCGGGCCCATCCTCCGTGCGCCGGAGAGCGGGCCCGACCGCTATATGACCCGACGCGGCACGGATTGCCATGGAAATCTGAGCGCCTGCCCGACCGCCCGCCCCGCCGCCGCGGGTCCGGGGCGGCGCCGCGTCCCCTCGCCTGGCGCCCCGCGGGGCAATCTCCGGCCTGCGGCGCCCCGGCGCTCAGCCGTGGCCGAGGAGCGCCCCGCGCAGCAGCAGCGCGACCAAGCCGACCGCCGCCACGCCCGCCGCCCAGAGCAGCACGAACCAGAGGAGCCGCCGCGCCGCGCCGCGCATCAGTGGTAGCCGACGCCCTCCTGCACCTTCCCGCGGAACAGCCAGTACGCATAGGCATTGTAGGCGAGGATGATCGGGATCAGCACCGCCGCGCCCACCAGCAGGAAGACCTGGGTCGAGACCGGGGCCGCCGCCTCCCAGATCGTCATGTCCGGCGGCACGATCATCGGCCACATCGAGATGCCGAGGCCGACATAGCTCAGCAGGAACAGGCCGAGCGCGATGAGGAAGGGCTCGCCGTCGCCCCAGAACACCTGCCGCGGCTGCGCCGGCCCGCGCTCGGCCGCGGCGCGCTCGACGGCCGAGAGGCTGTGGAACAGCCGCCAGATGAGGAGGGCGACCAGCAGCGGCACCGGCGCCGCCAGCAGCATTGCCGGGAACTCGAACCAGCGCGCACGGAAGGCGGGCTGCAGGAAGGGCATGATGAGGCTGACCAGCACGATGAAGGCCACCGTCGCGACCGCCAGCGGCCAGGCGAGGCGCAGCGCATGCGCCTGCACCGCGCCCTCGGTCTTGAGGATCAGCCAGCACGCGCCGAGCAGCCCGTAGCCCACCACCAGCGCGACGCCGACCAGCACGGAGAAGGGCGTCAACCAGTCCCACCAGCCGCCCGCATAGGCCCCGTCCTCCACGGCGATCCCCTGCACGAAGGCGCCGAGCGAGATGCCCTGGCAGAAGGCCGCCACCGTGCTGCCCCACCAGAAGCCGCGGTCCCACCACAGCCGCGCCCGCTCGCTGTGCGCCCGGAAGCGCATCTCGAACGCCACGCCGCGGAACACGAGCGCCAGCAGCATCACGATCAGCGGCATGTAGAGCGCCGGCAGGATCGTCGCATAGGCCGGCGGGAAGACCGGCATCAGCCCGACGCCGCCCAGGATCAGCCAGGTCTCGTTGCCGTCCCAGACCGGCGCCACCGAATTGACCGCGACGTCGCGCTCCGGCCTGCGGCGGATCCAGGTGAACAGGATGCCGACCCCGAGATCGAAGCCGTCCAGCACGACGTAGAGGAACACCGCCGTGGCGAGCAGCAGCGCCCAGATCACCGTCAGGTCGAACCAAGCGGACATGGCGTTCGCCCTCCCTTCCCTCGACGGTCCGTTACTCTCCGGGCTGCGGCACGGCGCGGCCCGCATCGACCGACGGCGCCGGCGTGATGCCGGCCGTGCGGATCGGCTCGCCGGTCGGCATCTCGGGCTCGTGCGGCAGCGGCGGGTGCGCCATCAGCCGCAGGAGGACCCAGATGCCGGCGCCGAAGACCAGGAAATAGACGATCACGAACAGCGCGAGCGACGTCGCCACCGCCGGCGCCGCGACCGGCGAGGCACTCTCCGCCGTGCGCAGCAGGCCGAAGACCGTATAGGGCTGGCGCCCGGCCTCGGTGACGATCCAGCCCGCGGTCACGGCGATCAGGCCCGAGCCGCCCATCGCCACCGCCCAGCGCAGGAACCAGGGCGTGGTGTAGAGGCGGCCCTTCCAGCGCAGCCAGGCCGAGACGAGCCCAAGCGCGATCATCAGCAGCCCGAGCCCCACCATCACGCGGAAGGACCAGAAGACCAGCGGCACGTTGGTCGGCCGCTCATCAGGCGGGAAGGACCTCAGGCCGCGGATCTCGGCATCCCAGCCATGGCCGAGGATCAGGCTGCCGAGGCCGGGGACGGCGAGCTCAAGCCGGTTCGTCTCCCGCTCCTGGTCCGGCATCGCGAAGAGGATGAGCGGCGCGTACCGCCGCGTCTCCCAGTGCGCCTCGATGGCCGCGACCTTCTGCGGCTGGTGCTGGAGGGTGTTGAGCCCGTGCAGGTCGCCGATCACGAGCTGCACAGGGGCGACGAACAGCGCCATCCACATCGCCATCGAGAACATCACCCGCGCGCGCGCGTTCGCGGCGTCCTTCAGCAGGTGATAGGCGCCGACCGCGCCGACGATCAGCGCCGTGGTCAGGTAGGCGGCGGTGACGGTGTGGACGAAGCGGTAGGGGAAGGACGGGTTGAAGATCGCCGCCCACCAGTCCGCCGGCTCGAACCGGCCGTCCGGCCCCAGCGCGTAGCCCGCCGGCGTCTGCATCCAGGAATTCGCGGAGAGGATCCAGAAGGCGGAGATCAGCGTCCCGGCTGCGACCAGCAAGGTCGCGAGGAAGTGCAGCCCCCGTCCCACACGGTTCAGCCCGAACAGCATCACGCCGAGGAAACCCGCCTCGAGGAAGAAGGCGGTCAGCACCTCGTAGCCCAGCAGCGGCCCGAGCAGCGGCCCCGTGCGGTCGGAGAAGACCGACCAGTTGGTGCCGAACTGGTAGGACATGACGATGCCGGAGACGACGCCCATCGCGAAGGCGACGGCGAACACCTTCACCCAGTAGCGCCAGAGGTCGAGGTAGAGGGCGCGGCCGGTCCACAGCCACAGCCCCTCCAGCACGGCAAGGTAGCTCGCCAGGCCGATCGTGAAGGCGGGGAACAGGAAGTGCCAGACGACGGTGAAGGCGAACTGGAAGCGCGCCAGGTCGAGAGCGCTCGGGAGTGCCTCCAGGAGTGCGTCCGATGGCATGGGGGGTCCCTCGGGCAGGCGGTCGGCGTCCGGTTGCGATGTAGGGTGAGAAGTCCCGATGGGGAGAGTCGTTCCGCGACTGCGCCACGCCACGCCGCGCCGCTCGGCACGGGACCACCGGACGCCGCGCCCGGTCCCGATGCCGGCCCTCGCGGGACTACCCGACCCACGCGGTCCTGCATGGCGGTGGCCGCGCCAGCGGCCCTAAACTGCCCTCTGCGGGACCGGTCGCCGCCCCTCCCCCGCCTTACCGGCGGCGGCTACGGCCCCGCCGTGCGGCAGGAGGCCCTGTCATGGCGTTCCCCTGGATCTGCATCTCGCCGAACGTGCCGCGGATGGTCCTGCGCTGGCGGCTCATGCAGACGCTGGACCCGGAGGACGCCTATGCGCGGCGCCGCATCGAGGCGATCAATTTCTCGCTGGAGGGCTTCGCCGTCACCGGCGCCAGGCTGCGCGGCGTGGCGGCAGCGATCGGCGAGGGCCGGATCGGCATCGAGGTCGGCAGCACCGGCCCCAATTTCGCGGCCGCCTACACGCTCGGGGCCAACCGCCACTTCACCCTCGGCTCCTACGAGTTCGAGCCGAACGACAACTGGCGTTCGCAGATCGTCCACGAATCCGTGCACGCGGCCTTCGACCTCGCGGGCGAGCGGCCGCCGAACGAGATCGACGAGGCGGCGGCCTATCTCGGCGAGACGGTGTGGTTCCGGGCCGGCGGGCTGGCGCGCACCGTGCGGGCGCCGGAGGCTGCGGCGGCGATCTACGGCGCCGCCAATGCGATCGTCGCGCGCCTCAACCTGCACACGAGGCCGGGCCAGCAACTGACACGGGATCAGGTCCGGGACCTGATCGCCGCGATCAACGGGCATCCGGGCTACGCGCCGGCCGCCGCCGCTGCCTCAGGGCCATGACGAGCCCCTGCGGGAGGTGCGAAGTCCGAGAAGGGCGGGCGCGGCGCGGCGTCCGCCTCACGCCGCCAGTTGGTGCTCCTCCTCCGCCTCGGAGAGCAGCGTCTGCACCCCGCGCACGCCGATCACCTGGCCGAGATTCCCCGCGATCAGGTGCACGTATCCCGCCTCCACGGCGTGCAGCGCGATCTCGGCGCGCATGATCTCGCCCTGCCGCGTCGCGCGCACCGCATCGGGTGTGAGATCGCGCTTGGCGAAAGGCTGCAGCAGCCGCGAAAGCAGGCCGGGCGAGGCGTCAGCGAGGACGAGGAAGCGGGCCGCGACAAGCGCGACGGGATCGAACTGGACCATCATCGAAAGGGCTCCGGATTTCGGAAGGGGCGAACGGACAGCGGAACCGGCCGCCGCACGGCGCCCCGCGCCGGGCGCCTAGGCGGCCGGGCTGGTAATTCGCGTGCCGATGAAGGTCCGAAGCGGATCCATGTGTTTTCTATAGCGCACCCGCGGACAGGAATCCAGCGGACTCCGGGCGACAATGCGCGAGGCGAAGGACCTCCGGCGCATTCGGCGCCAGGACCGGCACGGACGGGAGCGACAAGGCCGGCGGCCCGCCACGCGGGACCGATAGCCCTCTGCGTCGCTCACTTCCTCGTCCACGCCCCGTCCGGGACAAGATTCCCGGGTGCCGCCCCTGCCCGGCTGCATGGACCGTCCCCGGCCCGCCGCTGAACTGCCGAGATGTCCGGGGCTCAGGAAGCCCCCGCCGTCAAAGCTCCGATCACGAACGAAGGTGCCCGCCCGTTCGCAGCGCGCATCAGAGGACGCCCTGCGCACTCGGACCGCTGGCACTTCGGAGCCGGTCGGGTCGAGCCGCGACTCCCGCCGAGTGCGCCAGGCGCGACCCGCGTGACGCAAGCATGCGCAGCGACGGCGATCGAGCAGGAATTTGTTTCCACATCGACCGGTATCCTCGCCCGCGACAAACGCCCCTGGTGCGCAGGGCGGCAGCGGAGCCCGTCGGGGATTGCCGCTCGGTTGCCGCATCGGGGGCATCGCGGAAGGGGAGAAGGGGGCCATGTCGCTGCCCACGCCGGCTCAACTTGAAGAGCTCAGCGGCCTGATCGTCGAGCACGGCAAGCTCATCAAGGGCAAATGGTACACCTTCAAGGGCATGCTGCAGACGCTCGAACGGGCGCGCGGCGACATCGCCTCCAAGGCCGTGGGCTCGGTCGCCAAGTCGGCGGTGAACTCGATGGCCTCCGCGGCAGGGGTGACGACCGCCGGGATCTCGACCAGCGCCGGCTTCGTCGCCTTCGTCCCCGTGGCAACGGTGCTGGCGCCCTGGATCGCGGCGGCCGACATCGTCCGCCAGGCCGGCGACATCTTCGAGCTCCATCAACTCAAGGACCACGCGCTCCAGTCGGGGAGGAGCGGCGTCCGGTACTACTGCATCTGCGGGAAGTGCTTCGAGAACATCAAGTACGTCGTGGACAAGAAGGAACGCAACGTCGGGCGCGTCGCCATCGGCGTGGCGACGCTCGGCGTGTCGGCCGTGTTCACGACCATCAACTCCATCGTCAAGAGCTTCCAGTCCGGGCGGCCGAAGGAGATGGTCTCGAAGGGCCTCGTGGAATCGGCCCGCGGCGGCTGCACGGTCGCCATGGCCGCCATCTTCCTCCTGTCCGGCAACTGGGAATTCCTGCGCGGCGGAAATGCCGGGACGATGCGCCGCGCGATCGCCATCATGACCTCCGAGGACGGCTGGCAGGTCCTGAAATCAAGCTGGTAGGCCGACCGGACGAACGCGCCCAGGCGCGTCGGCCCGTCGTCGCGGAGGATCGCGCGAGGCGCGCGCCTAGGCTCCGGCGCCTCGCGCCTCCCGCACCAGCCCCTCGCTCCGGGCCCGGTAGCCCAGGCGGTAGAGGGCGCTGAGCAGATAATAGCTGGCCTTGAAGGCGAGCACCGGAAGCTGCCGGTTGACGTTGGCGTGCACATTGCCGGCCAGCAGGCCGATCAGCCCGTCGCGCATGCGGAACCGGTTGCTCGGGTTCATGAACATGTCGCGCATCACCGGCTTGTGGAAACGGAAGATGAGCCAGCCGAAGGTGCGGATCGCCCGGTTCACCTTGTGCTCAAAGGCACGCAGCATCGGCTCCGCCCGTGCCGGGTCGTCGAGCCAGACATCCACCGCTTCCGCGCCCATCTCCGCGCTCGCCATCGCCAGCAGCACGCCGGAGGAGAAGACCGGGTCGAGGAAGGCATAGGCGTCGCCGACCATCAACCAGCCCTCACCGCGCATCACCTGCGAGCGGTAGGAGTAGTTGCCGGTGGCGGTAACCGGCGAGATCAGCTCCGCCTTCTCCATGCGCGCTGCCACCGAAGGGATACGCGCGAGCGTCGCCAGCAGGTACTCCTCGAAGCTCCCCTTGCGGCGCTTGAAGAACGCCGGCGTGCTGACCACGCCGACGCTCATCACCCCCTGGGGCAGCGGGATCATCCAGATCCAGCCCTCGTCGAAGAGGTGGATCGTGATGTTGCCATCCTCCTCCGGCGCGCCGCCGTACGGCCGGACCCCGCGGAAATGGCCGTAGAGCGCGGCGGAGTGGTGGTGCTCGTAGCGCCGCTTGCTCTGCATCCGCGTGGCGAGGAAGGTGTCGCGGCCGGAGGCGTCGATCAGGAAGCGGGCCCGCCAGCGGCGCTCGCGCCCCTCGGCGTCGCGCGCGATGACCAGGTGGCCAGGGCCGCCACGCGCGGCGTCGAGTGCGACGTCCATCACCCGCACGCCCTCCTCGGCCAGCGCGCCGCATTCCTGCGCGCGGCGGAAGAGCAGCTCGTCGAACTCGCTGCGGCGGACCTGGTAGGCGTAGGTGTAATTCGGGTTCGGCCCGTTCGCGAAGGCGAATTCGACATGCTTGCCGCCGTGCGAGTCGGAGACGAAGCGCGCGCCGGGCTTGTACACGCCGATCGCCGCCACCCGGTCGCGCACGCCGAGGCGGTCGAACAGGCGGAGATTGAGCGGCAGCAGCGACTCGCCGATGTGGAAGCGCGGATGGCGATCCTTCTCGAGCAGCACCACCTTGCGGCCGCGCTCGGCGAGGAGCGCCGCGGCGGTCGAACCGCTCGGGCCGCCGCCGATGATCAGCACGTCGCAGGCGGTTTCCGCCTCGGGCGCGGCGCCCGGCGGGGCCGGCTCGGAAGCGGAGCGGCCGGTTTCGTCAAGCGGCGGCGGTGGGGACATCGGGAACCTATCTGCGGGCGGCGATCCGGGCTAGCCTCGGGGCGCCGCCACGCGTGTCACGCCGGACATCCGGCCCGGCGGCCCCCTAAACCCGTTCCTCAGAGGGAATACCATAGTCGCCCCGCCTGCCCATACGCCTCCCGAGCCGCGCAGCGGCGGGACCGACGCGGCGACGACGCCTCGCGTGGCCATCGTCATCCCCGCCTACCAGGAGGCAGCGACGATCGGCGACATCGTCCGCCGCGCCCGCGCGGCGCTGCCCGAAGCACCGGTGCTCGTGGTGGACGACGGCTCGACCGACGGCACGGCGGAGCTGGCCGAGGCGGCAGGCGCGACCGAGGTGCTGCGCCTCGTGCCCAACCAGGGCAAGGGCGCGGCGCTCCGGGTCGGCATGGCGCGCGCGCTGGCGCTCGGCGCCGGGCTGGTCGCCACCCTCGACGGCGACGGGCAGCATCGGCCGGAGGACCTGCCCCGCCTGATCGCCACGGCGCGCGAGCGGCCGGGCTGCCTGGTGATCGGCTCGCGCCGGGCGACGGCGCGCGCGGGCGGACAGCCGGCGGCACGGCGCCGCGCCAACCGGGTGGCGGATTTCTGGATCTCCTGGGCAGCCGGCCAGGCGATCGCCGACAGCCAGTGCGGCTTCCGCGTCTATCCCGCGGCGGCGCTTACGGACCTCGACCGCTATGCGCGGCGGAGCGGCCGGCGCTTCGCCTTCGAGAGCGCGATCCTGATCGACGCCGCGCGGGCCGGATGCCGCGTCGTGGCAGTGGACGTCCCGGCCCTCTACGGCCCGGAATCCTTGCGGCGGCCGAGTCATTTCAGGCCTGTTGCGGACATCGCGCGGATCGTGATGATGGTGGCGGGCAGGTTGCTGGCCCGGCGGATGGACCCCGCCGGACTCCTGCGCAGCCTTGCCGAGGCGCGACGGGAGAACCGCCTCCCGGCGCACCGGTCCGACCGGACGGATATGGAGACGGAGACGCGATGACGGGACGCCGCCAGTTGATTCGGACCGTGACGAGTCTCGCCGCCCTCGCTGGCGGCGCGGCTGCGCTCGCCGCCTGCACCCGCACCCAGCCGATTCAGAACGTCGAGGGGCGGGAGTTCATCGGCCCGGGCACACTGGCGCAGCGAGCGAACCAGATCCGGCGCGCCGGCGCGGGCCGCGGCTGGCAGATGCAGGAGATCCGGCCCGGGCTGATCCGCGGCACGCTCGTGCTGCGCGACCACCTCGCGGTGGTGGACATTTCCTACGACGCGCAGCGCTTCTCGATCCGCTACGCCGACAGCCGCAACCTGCTCTACGACGGCACCAGCATCCACCGGAACTACAACAGCTGGGTGCAGAACCTCGCCAACGACATCGTGGCGCAGCCGCCGGTCTGACCGGCCGCGGCGGCCGGGCGTCTCAGCAACGGCATCATCGCAAGCCGGGGGGACAACGAAGCAGCGATGACGACCACCAGCACCACCGGCCGCCGCGGGCTGTTCCGTTCCGCCGCGCCGCTCGCCGCCGCGCTGCTCGGCGGTGGCGCGCTGATCGCCTGCCGCCAGCAGCCGGTGCATACCGTCAGCGGCACCAGCTTTCTCAGCCCCCCGCGCGGCGGCATGGCGGAGCGCCGCCGCACCATCATGACGGCGGCCGCCACGCAGGGCTGGACGACCTCGGAGGTGCGCCCCGGCGGCCCGATCCTCGCCCGCAAGACCGACGGCAGCCATTTGATCGCGCTGGAGATCCGCTACGACCTGCGGAGCTTCTCCTTCCGCCACATCAACGCCAGCGCCAATCTGCGCTACAACGGCCCCCAGGCGCATCCGCTCTACAACGAATGGGTGCGCGGCCTGGAGAGCGCGATCGTGCAGCAATCCGCGTAGCGCCCGCTCGTTCCCTGGCGGGCGGATGGCTGGGCTCGGCGGAGCCCAGCCTGTCCAGCCGCGTCAGCGCGTCGCGCCGGCGCGCTCGATATTCCAGAACACCGGGAAGCCGACGTTGATCACGCCGCGGAGGTTGGCGCGATGCGCCGCCGGGATGGCGAATTGGCCGACGAAGACGGCGTTGACGTTCTCGTGCACGCGTCGCTGCATCTCGTCGGCGATCGCCTGCCGCCGCGCCGGGTCGTTCTCCGCCGCGAATTGCTCCAGCAGCGGCGTCAGGGCGGGGTCGCAGTACCAGCTCGCGTAGTTCTGGCTGCAATTGTAGGCGGTGGCGTAGTGGCCGATCGGGTTGGCCAGGTCGTAGCCGTTCCACACCACGGGGATCACGCTCCAGCCGCCGTTCTCGACCGGATCGCGCCGGAGCCTGCGCTGCGCCGCCGTGCTGTAGTCGCTCGCCGCCACGTCGACGTTGAAGCCGGCACGACGCATGCGGTCGATCACCACGAGCGAGATCGGGTTGAGGGTGATCGAATCGAGGCTGTGCAGCAGCACCACCCGCTCGTTGTTGTAGCCGGCCTCGCGCAGCAGGGCGCGCGCCCGCTCCAGGCTCGTCTGGCGCAGCCCCTCGGTGCCCGCCTCGGAGGCGTAGGTGCCGCCGCACATGAAGATCGACTGGCAGAAATCGTGCACCATGTCGCTCGGCAGGCCGAGCCCGGCCATGATCTCGCGCTGGTCCATCGCCTGCTGCAATGCGCGACGCACGAGCACGTTGTTGAAGGGCGGCTGCGCGTGGTTGATCGCCACCACGCCGAAGATCTGCGCGCGCGGCGGCGGGTTGACCAGCGTGATGTTACGGTCGCGGCGCAGCAGCGCGACGTAGTCGGTCGGCACCAGCTCCAGGTAGTCCGCCTCGCCGGCCTGCAACGCGGTGACCCGCGTCGCGGGGTCGGGCAGGCTGATGAGCTCCACCCGCTCGATCAGCGCGCGCTTGCCGCCGGCGAGGCCGTCCGCCGGCTCCTCGCGCGGGCGGTAGCGGGAGTTGCGGCGGAACACGGCGCGGTCACCGGGGCGCCACTCCGCGCGGTTGAAGGTGTAGGGGCCGGAGCCGATGATCTCCGGCACCGCGCGGGACGGGTCGGTCGCCGCCAGCCGCGCCGGCATCATGAAGGGGATCTGCGCGTTCGACTTGCCGATCGCCTCGATCACCTGGCTGAAGGGCCGGGCGAGCTCGATCACGAAGGTCTTGTCGTCCACCACCCGCAGCGCCCGCGTCGCCGCCATCAGCCGCGAGCCGAGGCCGTCGCGCGCGCCCCAGCGGCGCAGCGAGGCGACGCAGTCCTCCGCCGTCACCGGCGTGCCGTCATGCCACTCAAGGCCCGGGCGCAGCTTGAAGGTCCAGGTGAGGCGGTCCTCGCTCGCCTCCCAGGATTCCAGCATCTGCGGCCGGTAGACGCCGTTGCTGTCCATCCCGATCAGCGTGTCGAAGACGAGGAAGGCGAAAGCGCGGGTGACGTTGGACGTGGTGATGATCGGATCGAGCACCTGCAGGTCCAGATTCATCACCGCGCGCAGCGGTTGCTGCTGCTGCGCCGCCGCCGGCGGTGCCGCTGCCGCGCCGGCCGCGAGAAACCCGGCGGCCGCCAGCAATGCCGCCCCCGCCCTGGTCCGAAACGTGAATCCACCCCTGCCGCTGCGCCGCAATGCCATGTTCTTTCCCGTCACATCCGTCGCACGGGCCCCGGCGACCCGCGTCGGGCGGACCCTACGCAGCGCGCACGGCGCCGGCAATGCGCGACTGCGGGGAAGGCAGGCTCAGAACAGCGAATAGCCCCCGTCGATGACGAAGCTGTCGCCGGTGTGGTAGGCGGAGGCGTCGCTCGCCAGATAGACCGCGATGCCGCCGAAATCCTCGCCCCTGCCCCAGCGCCGCATCGGGATGCGCGGCAGCACGGCACCGGCGAATTTCGGATCGGCGATGGCGCCCGCGGTCATCTCGGTCTCGATCCAGCCCGGCAAAAGAGCATTGGCGCGGATGCCGTGCCGCGCAAGTTCCACCGCCAGGCCGCGGATCATCGAGACCAGCCCGCCCTTGGTCGCGGCGTAGTGCTCGTTGCGCGGCGCGCCCTCGATGGCGGCGAGCGAGGCGGTCGCAACCAGCGACCCGCCGCCGCCGCGCGCGACCATGTGCCGCGCCGCGGCGCGCAAGGTATGGAAGGCGCCGTCGAGGTTGACGCGCATCACGCGTCGCCACTCCGCGGCCGGCATCTCGACGAAGGGCGTGCCGCGGCCGCCATAGGTGCCGGCATTGGCGAAGCAGGCGTCCACCCGGCCGAGGACGCGCAGCGTCTCGGCGAAGGCGGCCTCGACCGCCGCCTCCTCGCCGACGTCGCATTCGAGGGCGAGCACGCGCCGGCCCGTGCGCGCCAGCTCCTCGCGCGCCGCCGTGTTCTTCGCGGCGTTGGTGCCCCAGATCGCGACATCGGCGCCCGCCTCGGCCAGCGCCCGCGCCATGCCGAGGCCGATGCCGCCGTTGCCGCCGGTGACCAGCGCGACCTTGCCGGTCAGGTCGAAGGGCGAGGCTCCGGCCATGGCGCCGGCGTCAGCCCTCGCGGCCACCGCCGCGCACACGCCGGATCAGCTCCGGCCCGAGTTCGCTCAGCCGGTTGATGCCGAGCAGCGCCATGTCGCGGTTCACCTCCTCGGAGAGCAGGCGGATCGCATGCGCCACCCCCTCCTCGCCGGCGAGCGCCGCGGCGCACAGGAACGGCCGGCCGATAAAGACGAACTGCGCCCCCAGCGCCAGCGCCTTCAGCACATCCGTGCCGCGCCGCACGCCGCTGTCGAGCATCACCGTCATCCCGCCCGCCTCGGCCGCCACCTCCGGCAGCACGCGCAGCGAGGGGATGGCGCCGTCAAGCTGCCGCCCGCCGTGGTTGGAGACGATGACGCCGTCGCACCCGCTCTCGCGCGCGATCTTCGCATCCGCGGCGGCGAGCACGCCCTTGATGACGAGCTTGCCCTTCCAGCGCCGGCGGATCAGCTCCAGGTGCTGCCAGTTCAGCCGGTCGCGCTCGCCGAAGGCCCGCATCAGGTTGCGCGAGACGATCGGCGGCCCGCGGCCCGCGTCCATGTTCTCGAAATACGGCATCCCGTGCCGCTGGATGGTGCGCAGCAGGGTGCCGAACAGCCAGCGCGGATGCGTTATGCCCTCCCAGGCCAGACGGAAATTGGGCTTGAGCGGGATGGAGTAGCCGTTGCGGATGTTGTTCTCGCGGTTGGCCGAGACCGGCACGTCCACGGTCAGCACGAAGGTGTCGAAGCCCGCGGCGGCGACGCGGTCCACCAGCGGCTCGATGCGCGCCGGCTCGCCGGGGAGATAGGCCTGGTACCAGGTGTTGGGGCCGTTGCGCCGCACCTCCTCCAGCGGGATCAGGGAGGAGGCGCTCATGATCATCGGGATGTTCGCCGCCGCCGCGGCCTGCGCCAGCACCAGGTCGCCGCGATAGGCGATCAGGGCGGAGGCGCCCATCGGCGCGATGCCGAAGGGCGCGGCGTATTCGCGCCCGAACAGCGTGGTCGCGGTGCTGCGGCCGGAGGTGTCCACCAGCATCCGCGGGATGAAGGCCCAGTCGCCGAAGGCGGCGCGGTTCTCGCGCAGGGTCCAGTCGGTCTCCACGCCGCCGGAGACGAAGCCGTAGAGCATGCGCGGCAGGTGCCGGCGCGCCGCGGCCTCAAAGTCGTGCAGCGCCAGGTAGCGGCGG
>JADGHI010000035.1 GCA_019689515.1 Acetobacteraceae bacterium
GGGGGGGGGGGGCGGGCCGGGGGGGGGGGCGGCCCCCGGGGCCGCCCCCGTCGGAATGGGCGGCCGCCGCTGCGTCATCAGCCCCGGAATCAGCGCCACCGCGAAGACGAGGGCAAGCGCCAGGAAGGTGTCGCGGAAGCCGAGCATGTTCGCCTGCGCGGTGATCATGCGGCCGAGGAAGTCCTCCGCCCCGGCGCGGCGCAGCGTCTCGGGCAGCCCGTCCTGGGCGAGCAGGCCCTCGATCAGGCGCAGCGCCTCCATCGTCGCCGGGTTGCCGGGGTGCTGCGTCGCCGCCAGCGCCTCCGCATGGACCTGGGTCCGCTGCTCCAGCAGGACGGAGAGCAGCGTCACGCCGACCGCGCCACCCAGCATCCGGGTGAAGCTGATCGCGCCCGCGCCCTGGGCGAGCAGCCGCTGCGGCAGGGCGCGCAGCGCTCCGGCGTTGATGCTCGGCATCGCGAAGCCCATGCCGGCGCGCCCGATCATCGTCCAGATGGCGAAGGTCCAGAACGGCGTGTCCGTGTCCCCGCCCGCCATCAGCCAGCAGGAGACCGCGAAGACGGTCAGGCCGAAGACGATCAGCTTCCAGCCCGGCATCTTGTCCGACAGGCGCCCCGCGATCGGGAACACCACGCCCGCGATCAGCCCCGCCGGCATCAGCAGCAGCCCCGCCCGGGTCGCCGTATAGCCCTGCACGAGCTGCACGAAGAGCGGGATCAGGTAGGTCGAGCCGAACATGCCCGCGCCGTAGATCACCGAGGTCAGGGCCGAAGCGCCGAATCCACGCTCGGCGAAGACGCGCGGGTTCAGCAGCGGCGCCGCCGTCGTCATCTCCCAGGCGAAGAAGGCGACCCACGCCGCCGCCGCGATGCTGAGCGCGAAGACGACGGAGTCCGACCCCCACCCCACCCGCTGCCCGCTGGAGAGGCCCCCGAGCAGCGTGCTCAGCGCCACCGCAAGCAGCGCGAAGCCGAGCCAGTCGAAGCGCCGGATCGCCCCCTCGGCCTGCCGCCCGGGCATGAACACCAGGCCGAGGCCGAGGCCGAGCAGCGTGAAGGGCACGCCGAGCAGGAACACGAAGCGCCAACCCCAGTCGTCCACCAGCAGCCCGCCGATGCTCGGGCCGAAGGCCGGCGCCAGCACCACGCCCATGGCGTAGAGCCCCATCGCGGCGCCGCGCCGCTCGGGCGGGAAGACGGCGAAGATGATCTGCATGGACATCGGCTGCAGCACGCCCGCGCAGGCGCCCTGCAGGACGCGGCTCGCGATCAGCGCCCCTGCATTCGGCGCCAGCCCCGCGGTGACGGAGGAGAGCGCGAACAGCCCGATCACGACGGCGAAGACGGTCCGGAAGCCGAAGGACTCCACCAGCCAGGCGTTGAGCAGCATCGTGCCGGTGGTCGCGGCGAGGAAGCCGGCGGAGATGAGCTGCGCCTGGTCCTGGCCGATGCCGAAGGCGCCCATCACCTCCGGCAGGGCGACGTTGGCGATGGTGGAGGAGAGCACCGTCGCCAGCGTCCCCATCAGCGCCGTGCCGGTGACGAACCAGCGATAGGTCGGGCCGTAGCGCGCGAACAGCGCCTCGACACTGCGTCCGCCGCCGCTGCGGGGCGCCGCCGCGCCCTCACTCCCGCGCATCGGCCTCGACGCGCACCAGCATGCCGGGGCGGAGCAGCCCCGGCTCGGGCGGCGGCCGCAGGGCGATGCGCAGCGGCAGGCGCTGGGTGATGCGGGTGAAATTGCCGCTCGGGTTCGGCGCCGGCAGCAGCGCGAACTCGCTCGTCGCCGCGGCGCCGACGCGCTCCACGACGCCTTCGAAGCGACGGCCCGGATAGGCGTCCACCGTGACGATCACGGGCTTTCCGGGCCGGAAGAAGCGGATCTCCGTCTCCTTCGCGTTCGCCTCGACGCGCACCGCCGACGGATCGTGCAACAGCAGCAGGCGCTGGCCCGGGGCGACGTACTCGCCGGCGTCCACGAACACCCGGCCCACCACGCCGTCGAAGGGCATCACGATCGTGCGGTCGGCGAGATCCATCGTGGCGCGGTCGCGCTGGGCGCGCAGCTCGCGCTCCTGCGGCCCGATCGCGTCGAGCTGGCGCGCGAGCACGTTCAGCTCCTCCCGCGCCGCGGCGGCGGAGGCGATCTGCGCCTCCACGGTCTGGATCGCCGCCGTGGCGGCGAGCACGCGCTGGCGCGCCGCTTCGAGCTGGGCGCGCGTCTGGTCCAGCCGCTGGCGGGTGCCGGAGCCGCTGCCGATCAGCTCGCGCGCGCGGGCGAACTCGGTCTCGGCGAAGGCGCGCTCCGCCTGGGCCTCCGAGAGGGCGGCGCGCGCCGCCTCCAGCCGCGCGCGCTGCGCCTCCTGCTCGCTCCGCGTCTGGCGGTCCACCATCGCGATCCGCGCCTCGATCTCGCGCCGGCGCGCGGCGAGGCCGGCGAGGCGCGCCTCGATCTCGCGCAGCGCGATCTCGGTCTCCCGCCCATCGATGCGCACGAGGACTTCGCCGCGGCGCACCTCGTCGCCGGCGATCACGCGCACCTCGGTCGCCCAGCCGGGCACGCGGCTGGCGAGCGTCACCATGTCCGCCGCGATGCGCGCGTCGTCGAGGAAGACATGGGTGTACTGCCGGTAGAGCCAGTGCCCGCCCACGCCCAGCACGGCGACCAGCAGCGCGCCGATCGCGAGCATCCGCAGCAGCCGCCGTCCCGCCTGGGTGCGGAGCGAGATGCGTCCCGGCGTCGCCGTCCGCGGCGAGCCCGGCGCGGCGCGCTCCAGCACCGCCGGCGCGCCGCTAGGCTGCCCGATGTCCACGGGAGGCGTCGTCCCTGTCCTTCGCCGGCCCCGCGGCGGCAGCGGTGTCCGGGGTCGCGGCGAGGTTGAGCGCCGCGCGCTCCAGCACGCTCAGGCAGATGGCAAGGTCGGCCTCCGGGATGCCGTCCAGGATCTCCGCCCGCACCTTGGACGCCACCTCCTCGATGCGGCGCACCAACGGCGTGGCCTTCTCCGTCAGGTGCACGTTCTTGGACCGGCGGTCATGCGCCACGCCGCGGCGCTCGACGAAGCCCTCGCGCTCGAGCCAGTCGAGGGTGCGCACCAGGCTCGGCGCCTCGATGGCGAGCCGCGCGGCGAGTTCCTTCTGCGTCACCCCGTCCCCGTAGCGGGCCAGGTTGAGCAGCACCAGCCAGCGCGATTCCGTCAGGCCGAAGGGGGCGATGCGCGCGTCGAGCCTGGCCCGCCAGCGCCGGGCGACGCGGCCGATGGTGCGGCCGACGCGGTAGCGAAGTTGAGCCTGGGCGCTCATTTCGACCATCGCACCATTCCTACCGCACCGGCAGATAGCTAGCCAACTAACAAGTTGGCAATCCGCCGCACACGCCTCCGGCGGGACGGCCGCTCGTCCTGCCGCTCACTCGTGGTGCACGACCCCGTCCACCTCGCCGCAGAAATGCCGCAGCGTCTTCGCGCAGGCCGCCGGCATCAGCACCTGGATCGCGTGGAAGCGTGTCGGCAGGTGAACGATCCGGATGCCCGGAATCCCCGCCCGCAGCCGTTCCTCCTCCACCCCGGTCACGATCCCCGCCTCGGGGTAGAGGCCGAGCACCGGCGTGCGCACGCGCGGCAGCCAGGGCTCGGCGTCGGTCCGGATGGACATGTCCGCGAAGGCGATCATCGCCTCGACATCCGTGCGCCCCATCTCCTCCGCGCACCAGGCGAGCAGGCCGGGATCGGTGCCGGGCGGAAAGCGGGAGGAGCCGTTCGCCGCCTCCGTCCAGCCGCGCGTGCCCAGCGCTCGCAGCGCCTCCTGCCAGCTCGGATGGCCGAAGGCGAAGCGCTCGCGCACCGCTTCGCGCATGGTGAGCGGCGTGGAGAGCAGCGTCAGGCTGCGCAGCCGCTCCGGCGCGGTCGCGGCGAGCAGCAGGCCGAAGACGCCGGCGAAGGATTCGCCGCAGTAATGCACCGGCCCGCCGCCGGCGACGTGGTCGATCACCGCGCAGATGTCGCCGACGAACTCCTCCGCCGTGAAGCAGGCATGCGGGTCGAAGTCGAGCGGCGAGCGGCCGAAGCCGCGCAGATCGGGCCGGACCACCCGGTAGAAGCGCGCGAGATAAGGGACCCAGGCGCGCCAGAACTCGGCGGAGCGGCCGTAGCCGTGCTGGAGCACCAGCCAGGGTGCCTCGCGCCAGGGATCGGTGTAGTCGTCCACGACATAGTGAATCGAGGGCTTGCCCGGGCGTTCCAGCAGCGGCATGCGTCGCCTCCCCCTACCGCGCCTCGCGGCGCGCCCGTGCCATGATGGCACGCGCCGCGGCGGAGGGAAGCCGCGATCCCGCAGGCCGGGGCCGGCCCGACGCAAGCCGAAGGAAGGAACGCACGCATGAGCGAAGCCGAGCAGCCGCCCGTCCTGTTCTCGCGGGAGGACGAGTGCCTCGCGGTGATCACGCTGAACCGCCCCGAGTCGCGCAACCCGCTCGACCAGGACACGCAGGACGCGCTGATCGCCGCCATCCACCGCCTCGACACCGAGCCCGGCATCCGCGTCGCGATCCTCACCGGCGCCGGCACCGCCTTCTCCTCCGGCGGCAACGGCCGGCGGTTCTGCGCGGCCGCGACCGCGCCCACCGAGCGCACGCCGGTCCAGGCGCGGCACTACTACCGCCACGGCATCCAGCGCATCCCGCTCGCCATCGAGCGCTGCGAGGTGCCGATCATCGCCGCGGTGAACGGCCCGGCGATGGGCGCGGGCTGCGACCTCGCCTGCATGTGCGACGTCCGCATCGCCGCCGAGTCCGCCCGCTTCGCCGAGAGCTTCGTCAAGCTCGGCATCACCCCTGGCGACGGCGGCGCCTGGCTGCTGCCGCGCGTGGTCGGCTTCGCCAAGGCGTCCGAGATGGCGCTGACCGGCGACCCGCTCTCCGCCGCGGAGGCGCTGGCCTGCGGCCTGGTCTCCAAGGTCGTGCCCGATGCCGAGCTGATGGACGCGGCCCGCGCCATCGCCGCCCGCATCGCCGCGAACCCGCCGCAGGCCGTGCGCATGACGCGGCGGCTGCTGCGCGAGGCGTGGAACAACCGGTTGGAGACGGTGCTCGAATTCTCCGCCGCCATGCAGGCCATCGCCCACACCACCGCCGACCACAAGGAGGCGATGGTCGCGCTGCGCGAGAAGCGCAAGCCCGTCTTCAAGGGCGAGTAGGCTTCGCCCCTCCGGGCACCGGCGCGCCGAGCGCCTCGTTGTCCGCGCCGAGCGCCGGCGCGCGATGGCGATGCGCCGGCCGCACCCCGTCGAAGGACACCGGCAGGCCGACGGTGCGCAGCTCCGGCAGGTCCGGCAGCGGCGTGAGCGCGCCGATAGCCGCGGTCTGCGGGTCGTCCCTCACCGCGGCGAGGTCGTTGATCGGCGAGCAGGGGATGCCGATCGCCTCCAGCCGGCGCACCCACTCCGCGGTCGGGCGGGTGCGGAAGATCGCCTCCATCTCCGGGATCAGCAGCTCGCGGTGGGCGATGCGGTCCGCGTTGGTGCGGAAGCGCGGGTCGCGCGCCCAGTCCTCGCGGCCGATCTCGATAGCGAGCTTGGCGAACAGCCGGTCGTTCGCGGCGGCGACCACCACCTCGCCATCCGCCGTCTCGAAGGCCTGGAAGACGATCAGCCGCGGGTTGCCGGTGCGGTCGCGCACCGGCTGCTGCCCGGTCGCGCCGAAGGCCGCGAAGTGGATCGTCAGCCAGCCGAGCGCCGTTTCGAACAGCGAGGTGTCCACCACGCAGCCCTCGCCGGTCTGCGCGCGCCGCAGCAGCGCCGCGAGGCAGCCCAGCGCCGCCCAGACGCCGGTGCCGAGGTCGAGCACCTGCATCCCGACCCGCGCCGGCGGCCCCTCGCGCGTGCCGTTCACGCTGAACATCCCGGCGAAGGCCTGCACGATCGGCTCGTAGCCGGGATCGAGGCGCTTCGGCCCCTCGCGCCCGAAGGCGTGCAGCGAGCAGTAGATCAGCCGCGGATTGCGCGCCCGCAGCGCCTCCGCCCCGAGCCCGAGCGCCTCCATCGCGCCGGGGCGGAGGTTCTGCACCAGGATGTCGCAGCCGAGCAGGTAGTCTTTCAGCCAGGCAAGGGCCCGCTCGTCCTTGAGGTCGAGCGCGACGCTGCGCTTGTTGCGGTTCACCGTCTGGAAGGTCGCCGCCGCGCCGCCGATGAAGGGCGGGCCCCAGCCGCGCGCGTCGTCGCCCTCGGGCCGCTCGATCTTCACCACCTCCGCGCCGAGGGTGGCGAGGATCTCGCCGGCGAAGGGGCCGGCGAGGTTCTGCGCAATCTCGACCACCTTGATGCCGGCGAGCGGCAGCGGCGGTGACGTGCTGGCTGTGTTCATGGCGGCGCCGGCGATCCCCCTTTTGCTTCGCGCGCCAGCTTCGTCGGCACGCGCAAGGGGGGTCAAGCCGCCTGCCTGTTCACCGGCCGAGCAGCGCCTCGTTGTCGGCGCCGAGCGCGGGGGCGGCGGCGACCTCCGCCCTGTCGCGCAGCGCGGGCGCGATCGGCACGGGGATTGCCGGCATGGGCGCCGCCGCACCCGACGACATGCTGTCGGCCAGCTTCCGCGCGAACACGCCGCGCTCGGCGAAGTGCGGGTCGGCCAGCGCCTCCTCGAGCGTGGCAACGATGCTGCAGCAGCAATCGGCGGCGTCGAAGACCGCGCGCCAGTGCGCCGCCGGGCGCGCGCGGATCAGGGCTGCCACGGCGGCGGCGCTCCCCTCCGGGTCGCGCGAATCGTCGCGCCACTCCGGCGCCAGGCCGATCGCGTCGCAGAAGGCGCGCCAGAACTTCTCCTCGAGCGCCGCGACGGCGGCGAGGCGCCCGTCCGCCGTCGGGTAGAGCCGGTAGCGCGGCGAGCCGCCGGTCACGCGCTCGCCGTTGTTGCGCGGCCACTGCCCGGCGCCCAGCGCGGCGCCCATCGCCCAGTAGAGGAAGGGCAGCACGCCCTCGGTCATGGAGATGTCGATGTGGCAGCCGCGGCCCGTCGCCTCGCGCGCACGCAGCGCAAGCAGGATGTTCACCACCGCTGGCCAGGCCCCGCCGGCGATGTCCGCAACCAGCGCCGGCGGCACCACCGGCCGCTCCGGATCGCCATGGCCGAGGGCGAGCAGCCCCACATCGCCGATGTAATTGAGGTCGTGCCCGGCCCGTAGCCGCTTCGGCCCGGTCTGCCCGTAGCCCGTGATCGAGCAGTAGATCAGCCGCGGATACCGCTCCGCGAGCTGCGCGTAGCCGAGGCCGAGGCGCTCCATCACCCCAGGCCGGAATTGCTCTACCAGTACATCGGCGCGTGCGAGCAGCGGGTCGAGTCGCGCCCGCTGCGACGGGTCTTTCAGATCGAGCGCGACGCTCCGCTTTCCCCGATTCAACAACGAAAAATTAACGCTTACGCCGTTCCTGAAGGGCTCCTGGAAGCGCATATCCTCGCCCTGCGGGGGACGCTCGACCTTGATCACCTCCGCTCCAGCCTCGGCGAGCAGCAGCGTCGCCATCGGCCCCGGAAGCAGGGTGGAGAAGTCGAGGACCGTGACACCCGCGAGCGCACCGCCCCTGGTTTCGCCAACGATGCCACCGCTCATCGCCATGCCTCGCGGCATGCGACGGCGGCGCGCGGCCGCACCGCGCCTGCTGTCGGTGGTGCCGCGTCGTTGCGGCGGCGGCCGATGTCCAGGGTCAAGCGCAACTCCTTCCTCTCGCGCGAAAGAGGGGCCGATTCCGCCGCGCAGTCTGCGCTGTCGCTACGGACTTGCCCAGGCCGATGCCCCAGCCGTCGCCGGGCGCCGTCCTCCGAATGGCCAGCGCCCACTGGACGTCCTCCGAATGGCCAATGCCCGTTGGAAGGGCACGAAACACCTGGTCGTTGCGAGCTTTGGCTGATCACGACGAAGTGAGGCTGCCACAATGGCCGATCCGCGCTAGCCACGGCACCCTGATGGGGGATCAAGCGGGCGTCTGCCGTGGATGACGGCCGTTTCAGCGATGAAACGCGGTGGCGACCGACGCAGGTGGGCCTGATCGCCGCGCCGGAAGTCGTCACGCCCGCCCGCTACCGCCCGGGCAGGTGGCGGCGCGGCGGCGGACGCAGCGTGCGCGTCTATCTCGTTGCGCTGGTCCTCGCCCTGCTGCTGCCCGCCTGGGCCGTCGCCACCTTCACTGCCTTCCGCCTCGCCGAGGCCGGACGCGAGGCGATCGCGGCCGAGGCGCTCGAGACGACACGGGCCGTCGCCGCGGCGACCGAACGCGAGATCGGTGCGCTGCGCGCCAGCCTGATCGCGCTCTCCACCTCGCCGGCGCTGGTGGAGGGCGACCTGGCGCGGTTCCATCACCAGGCCAGCACCCTCGCCGCGGCGATCGGCGTGGAAGTGATCCTGACCGCGCCGGACGGGCGGCAACTGGTCAACACCACCCTCCCCTTCGGCCAGCCGCTGCCGCGCGCGACCTGGTCGGACGGGCTCGACAGGGGCGGCGCCGAGACCTCGGACATGCTGGTGTCGGAGGTGTTCCGCGCACCGGTCGGCGGGCGTGCCACGGTCGCGGTCAGCCTGCCGGTGCGCCTGCCGAGCAGCGATCCCGACGGGCCGCCCGACATGCTCTCGATCGGTGCCGACGCGGTCCGCTTCTGGTCCCAGGCCTTGCGGCATGTGGCGCTGCCGCCGGGCTGGAGCGCCGCGGTGCGGGACCGCCGTGGCACCATCCTCGCCCGCCAGCCGGATCCTGAGCGCTTCGTCGGCCAGGCGGCGCCCTCCGACGCGCTGGCAGTGACCCGCGCTACCCTCGACGGAGCCCAATCGGGCTGGAGCGCCAGGGCGGTGACGAGCGGCGACGGCGATCGCTCCTTCTATGTCGCCTGGCAGCGCCTCTCCGCCGCGCCCTGGACCGCGCTGGTCTGTGTGCCCGAGGCGGAGGTGGACGGCACGATGCGGCGCTCGCTGATCTCCGTGACGGCCGGCGGCGCGGTGGTCGTGTTCGGCCTTTCGCTCGGCCTCGCCGTCTGGGGCACGCGGCGCATCGCCCGCCCGCTGGCGGAGCTCGAGCGCGCCGCCGCTGCGGTCGGTCGTGGCGAGGTGCCGAGCCCCGGCCCCTATGCCGGACTGCGCGAGCTGGACGCGGTGGCGGTCGCGCTCGCCGCCGCCGCAGCCGAGCGCCGCGAGCGGGAGGCCGAGGGGGCCGCCCTCGCCGCCCGCCTCGACTCGGTGCTGGAGAGCACGACCGACGGGGTCGTGATGGTGGATGCGGACTGGCGCATCAGCTACGCCAACAGCCGGGCGCGGCAGACGCTCGGGCGCAGCGGTCCCGGCGGCGGGGCACCGGAGGCCACGGGCCTGCTCGGCGCAAGCCTCTGGGATGCCTTCCGGACCGATCCCGGCAGCCCCTTCGAGGCCGCCTTCCGCCGCGCGATGCGCGACCGGCTGCCGCAGGGCGTCAGCGGCTACCATGCGCGCCTCGGCCTCTGGGTCAGCGCCGATGCCTTCCCCGGCGGGAATGGCGGGCTGACCCTGTTCTTCCGCGACGTCAGCGCCGCCAAGGTCGCCGAGGCGGCGCTGCGCGAGAGCGAGGCGCGGCTCAAGGCCGTGCTCGAACACGTCCCGGTCGGGGTGCTGCTGGCCGAGGCGTCATCCGGCCGGCTGTTGCTCTCCAACCGCCGCGCGGCGGAGATCCTCGGCGAGCGTCCGGGCCGCTGGCCGCTGATCGGCCTCGGCGCAGCAGCGTCGCCCGAGGCGGCCTGCGGCCACGAAGGCGGGCCCGAAGGATGGCAGGCCTACGACGCCCAAGGCCGCCGCCTCGCTGCCAATGAGTTGCCGCTCGCCCGCACCCTCGCCACCGGGGCCCACGCGCAGGACGAGATCCGCCTGCTGCGCCCCGACGGCAGCATGGTCTGGATCCGGGCGTGGAGCGCGCCGATCCGCGACGCGACGGGGCGGCTGACCGGCGCCGTCGTCGCCTTCGCCGACATCGGTGCCGAGCACGAGACAGCCGAGGCGTTGCAGCGCCAGGTCGCGGCGGAGGCGGCGGCGCGCCAGGCGGCGATCGCGGCGGCCGAGGCCCTGGCCGCGAGCGAGGAGTGCTTCCGCCGCTTCGCCGAGGCGAGCCCCGACGGCCTCTGGATCGGCGATCCCGAGGGCCGGCGTGTCGAGTATCTGAGCCCCGCCTTCGAGCGCATCTGGGGCCTCACCCGCGCGACCCTGGCCGCCGAGCCGGATCGCTGGCTGGAGCGCGTCCATCCCGAGGACCGCGAGCGGGCCGCCGCCGCGCAACGGCGCGCCGCGGCGGGCGAGGCGCCGGCGACCGATGTCGAGTACCGCGTGCTGCTGCCCGAGGGAGACGGGGAGGCCGATCCGGAGGACGGCGCCAGGGGAGACGAGGCCACGGACCACGGCCCCGGCGGCGCGCGGCTCCGCTGGGTGCGCGACATCGTGTTCCCGATCCGGGACGCCGCCGGGCGCGTGGTGCGTGTCGGCCGTCTCGTGCGCGACGTCACGCCGCGCAAGCGGTGGGAGGAGCGCCAGGCGATGCTGATGGGCGAGCTCAACCACCGCGTGAAGAACACTCTCGCCACGGTGCAGTCGCTGGCCCGCCAGACGGCGCGCGGCAGGACGACGCCGTCGGACGGGACGGTCCCGCCCGGCAGCGGCGGTGGCCAGGAGCTGGAGCGCTTCCTCGCGGACTTCCAGGCCCGGTTGCTCGCCCTCTCCCGCGCCCACGACCTGCTGACCGCCCGCACCTGGCGCGGCGCGACGCTCGGCGAGGTGGTGACGGCCGCGCTCGCGCCCTGGCGGACCGCCGAGGCGGCGGGCGCTCCCTCGGCGCGGATCATCGAGGAGGGGCCGGCGCTCTGGCTGGCGCCGCGCCAGGCGCTCGGCCTCGCCCTCGGGCTGCACGAGCTGGCCACCAATGCGGCCAAGCACGGCGCGCTTTCGCGCCGCACCGGCACCGTCACCTTGCGCTGGGAGGTGGAGGCGGCGGCCGCCGATGCGGATAGGATCGACGGGGGGCAGCCCGCCGCTGGCCTGGCCTGCCTCACCTGGCGTGAGCGGGGCGGCCCGGAGGTTCGGCCGCCGACCCGGACCGGCTTCGGCAAACGCCTGCTGGAGCGAGGCCTGGCCGTGGAACTGGGCCGCGACGCCTCGGTGACGCTGCACTATGACCCGGCGGGTTTTGAGGCGATCATACGCTTCCGTGCCGCCCCCCCTGGCGTCACGGCAGCGAGCGAGGGCATTGCATGAGCGCGGGACTACTGGGCGGACGGCGGATCCTGGTCGTGGAGGACGAGGCGCTGGTCGCCATGCTGGTGGAGGATGCCCTGGTGGATGCGGGCGGCGAGGTGCTCGGCCCGGTCGCCACCGTCGCCGATGCCGTCGCGCTGCTGGAGAACGAGGCTGCCCCGGACGCAGCCGTGCTCGACCTGAACCTGGCGGGCGAGACCTCCGTGCCGGTGGCCGACGTGCTGGCCGCGCGCGGCGTCCCGTTCGTGGTCGCCACGGGCTACGGCGCCGCCGGCCTGCCGCCGGAGCACAAGGACGCCCCAGTGCTGGCCAAGCCCTACGACCCGGCGGAGCTGACCGCGACGCTGGCACGGCTCTGCGCCGGCCGGCAGACCGCAACGCGCTGAACGGAGGCGGGCAGGGAAGGGGCCAGCCATGCTCTCCTTACCTGCGCAACGGTAGGGCCTCGCATGGCGCACCGCAGCGGCAAATGCGGTTGCCGCCAGGAAGTGGGCTCCTGGCGCGGCTGCCATTGTGTTATGGCGCTTCTTCCGGCCGCCCTTGGCGCTGCCGCGCTCCTCGGCGACGCATCCGCATGAGCGTGAACGACAGCAGCCCCACAACATCAAGCGCGCGGTCGCCGTGACGCATCGCGACTGCAGCGCGACCAGACTCGCCGTCGGCGAGGCCGCCATGGCGACGCGCCAAGCCGAGACCGCCGTCCACGCCGAAGCCCTGCGAGCATTTCCGGCCGAAGTGGCGCGCCGGAAGCCCACGCGTAGCGCCGTGGCCTGCATCATGGATCTGAACGGAAGCGGCGAGGCGGTTTCGTAGCACAGGCCGACCGCGTAGCGCCGGCGGGGGCCGTCGGGCAGCGCGCTACCGGCGCGCCGACTCCACCGTAGCGGCGATCCGGCGCCTCCCGGAGCGGAAGGGCGGGCGGCCGGAGGCGGTCGGGCCACTCCGGCACCGCCGCCCACCCGTGAAGGCCCTCAGCGAGGCACTGCCCGTCGTCAGACGCGGCCGTGGCAGTGCTTGAACTTCTTCCCGCTGCCGCAGGGGCAGGGCGCGTTGCGCGAGGTGCGGTGCCAGGTGCTCGGGTCGTTCGGGTCCACCGCCTCCGCCATCCGCGGCTGCACCGGCGCGGGCGCCCAGCCACCGGCCATGCCGGCCCCGTCGCCATTCGCCATCGCCGGCTCCAGCAGATCCGCCCCCGCCATCGCCGGGTCCGGGTGGCGCATGTCCAGCACCCGCACCGGCTCGGGCATGGGCGGCGGCGCCTCGGGGCGCAGCTCGACGCGCATCAGCAGGCTCGTCACCCGCTCGCGCAGCTCGCCGAGCATGGCGTTGAACAGGGCGAAGGCCTCGCTCTTGTACTCGTTCAGCGGATCGCGCTGGCCGTAGGCGCGCAGGCCGATGCCCTGGCGGAGATGGTCGAGCGCCAGCAGGTGCTCCTTCCACACCTGGTCGAAGACCTGCAGCAGCAGGCTCTTCTCCACCAGCCGCATGAGGTCGGGGCCGAGGTTCGCGGCCTTGGCGGCGTAGGCGCGCTCCGCGGCCTCCATCAGCCGCTCGCGCACCTGGGTCTCGTCGATCCCCTCCTCACGCGCCCAGTCGGCGACCGGAAGGTCGAGGCCGAGCACCTCGAAGACCTTGCGCTGCAGTCCCTCGACGTCCCACTGCTCAGGATAGGCGTTCTCCGGGATGCCGCGCTCGACCATGTCCTCGATGGTCTCGCGGCGCATCTCGGCGATGGTCTCGGAGACGTCCTCGGCCTGCATGAACGCCTTGCGCTGCGCATAGACCTCGCGGCGCTGGTCGTTCATCACGTCGTCGTACTTCAGCAGGTTCTTGCGCGTGTCGAAGTTGCGCGCCTCGACCTTCTTCTGCGCCTTCTCGAGTGCCTTGTTGATCCAGGGATGGATGATGGCCTCGCCTTCCTTGAGGCCGAGCTTCTGCAGCATCCCGCCCATGCGGTCGCTGCCGAAGATCCGCATCAGGTCGTCCTCGAGCGAGAGGAAGAACCGCGACGCGCCCGGATCGCCCTGGCGGCCGGAGCGGCCGCGGAGCTGGTTGTCGATGCGCCGGCTCTCGTGCCGCTCGGTGCCGATCACGAACAGGCCGCCGGCCGCGATGACCTTCTTCCGCGCCTCCTCGACCTCCGCCTTGTGGCGGGCGAGCGCGGCCTCGTATTCCGGCCCCTCGGTCGCGCCGCCGGCGTCGTGGCGCGCGAGCATCTCCGCGTTGCCGCCGAGCTGGATGTCGGTGCCGCGGCCCGCCATGTTGGTCGCGATCGTCACCGCGCCGGGCCGGCCGGCCTGGGCGATGATCTCCGCCTCCTGCTCGTGGTAGCGGGCGTTGAGCACGTTGTGCGGGATGCCCTTCTGCTTGAGCAGCGCGCTGATCAGCTCGGACTTCTCGATGCTCGTCGTGCCGACCAGCACCGGCTGGCCGCGCGCGCGGCACTCCTCGATCAGCGCCAGCACCGCGTCGTACTTCTCGCGCGCGGTGCGGTACACCTCGTCGTCCTGGTCCACGCGCGCGACCGGGACGTTGGTCGGGACCTCGACGACCTCCAGCTTGTAGATCTCGGCGAACTCGTCCGCCTCCGTCGCCGCCGTGCCGGTCATGCCGGCGAGCTTGGGGTAGAGCCGGAAGTAGTTCTGGAAGGTGATGGAGGCGAGGGTCTGGTTCTCCGGCTGGACCGTCACGCCCTCCTTTGCCTCGAGCGCCTGATGCAGCCCGTCCGAGTAGCGCCGCCCCTCCATCATGCGGCCGGTGAACTCGTCGATGATGACGATCTTGTCCTGCCGGACGATGTACTCGACGTCGCGGTGGAACAGCGTGTGCGCGCGCAGCGACTGCTGCACGTGGTGCACCAGGGTGACGTTGTGGACGTCGTAGAGGTCGCCCTCGGTCAGCAGCCCTGCATCGCGCAGCATCTGCTCGACCGTCTCGCTGCCCTGCTCGGTCAGCGAGACGGTGCGCATCTTCTCGTCCTTCTCGTAGGTGTCCTTGTCCTTCACCAGCTCCCGCACCACCGCGTCCACCTGGCGGTAGAGCTCGGAGGTATCGTCGGTGGGGCCGGAGATGATGAGCGGAGTGCGCGCCTCGTCGATCAGGATCGAGTCCACCTCGTCCACGATCGCGTAGTTGAATTCCCGCTGGACCATCTCGTCCAGCCGGTACTTCATGTTGTCGCGCAGGTAGTCGAAGCCGAACTCGTTGTTGGTGCCGTAGGTGACGTCGCAGGCATAGGCCTCGCGCCGCTGGTCGTCGGTCAGGCCATGCACGATGACGCCGACGGAGAGGCCGAGGAAGCGATAGATCCGCCCCATCCACTCGGCGTCGCGCTTCGCCAGGTAGTCGTTGACCGTGACGACGTGCACGCCCTTGCCGGTGAGCGCGTTGAGATAGACCGGCAGGGTCGCGACCAGGGTCTTGCCCTCGCCGGTCTTCATCTCGGCGATCTTGCCCTCGTGCAGCACCATGCCGCCGATCAGCTGCACGTCGAAGTGCCGCAGGCCCAGGGTGCGCTTCGAGGCCTCGCGCACCACCGCGAAGGCCTCCTCCAGCATGTCGTCGAGCGTTTCGCCCCGGGCGAGGCGAGCGCGGAACTCCGCGGTCTTGCCGCGCAACGCGTCGTCCGAGAGCGCCGCCACCGTCGGTTCCAGCGCATTGATGGCCGGCACGCGGGCACGGTAGCGCTTCAGCGCGCGTTCGTTCGAGGTGCCGAAGATGGCTCGGGCGAGTCGGGCAAACATATGGGGCGGATTCTCCGGGACGGGGCGCGGGCGGCCCCCTACGCTGTCCGGGGCAGGCAGAATGCGAAAGCGCCGCCCCGGCCGGACCACCACAGGTCCTGCCAGGTGCGGCGCGGCGCCCAAGAGATAGGCTTGGCCCCCCGCTCCGTCAACGTCCGCGGCGGGGCCGATGGCCTCTGCGGCATCGCCCGAGAGGCGCAAACAGGGGTACCGAATTCGTCCGTGGGGAGCCTTCGCGCGCCGCCCACCCCCAACC
>JADGHI010000692.1 GCA_019689515.1 Acetobacteraceae bacterium
CTCCTGTGTCTCGGCTTAATCTCGGCCTGAGGGGAGGTGGCCGCCCTGGGGCGGGCGGCCACGCTCCGCTCAGCCGCGGATGTCGGCCGCGACCTTCATGCTTCGGATCCGGTCCGGGTTCGTCACCAGACCGTTGCGGGCGGGATCGCCCGGCTTGATGCGGTCCACCGCCTCCATGCCGGCGACCACGCGTCCCCAGATCGTGTACTGGCCGTCCAGGTTCGGCGCCGGGGCGAACATGATGAAGAATTGGCTGTTCGCGCTGTTCGGGTCGGAGGTGCGGGCCATGCCGCAGACGCCACGCAGGAAGCGTGCCCGCGTGGGCGGCGAGAACTCTGCCGGCAGGTCGGGCAGGTCGGACCCGCCGCGGCCGGTCCCGGTCGGGTCGCCGCCCTGGGCCATGAAGCCCGGAATGACCCGGTGGAAAGGCGTTCCGTCGTAGAAGCCGCGGCGCGCGAGGGTCTTGATTCGCTCGACATGGCGCGGCGCCAGCTCCGGCAGGAGCTGGATCGTCACCCGCCCGTCCTTGAGCTCCAGGATCAGCGTGTTCTCCGGGTCGGTGGCCGGCGCGGCCGCCGTCTGCGCCGCGGCGCTGCCGAAGGCGCCGAGGGTGGCTGCGGCCGTGGCCATCGCCAGGGCATCGCGGCGGGCAATCGGGAGGATCTTCGGAGGCGCCCTCATGTCAACCTCCCGTCTTGGCCTGGCCGGACGAAGCGCCCGCCGCCTCCCGCCCGACCCGGGCAAGGGTGCGCTCAAGGGTCAGCTTCGGCACGAAGCTCGAGATGTCGCCCCCGAGATGGGCGATCTCCTTGACGAAACGCGAGGAGATGAACTGGTTCGTCTCGCTCGCCATCAGGAACACCGTCTCGATCTCGGGGTCGAGGCGGCGGTTCATGCCGGTCATCTGGAACTCGTAGTCGAAGTCGGTCACCGCGCGGAGGCCGCGGATGATCATCCGGGCGCCGATCTGACGCGCGAATTCGATCAACAGGCCCTCGAAGGGGACCACCTCGATCGGCGTTCCGGTGCGCGCGGTGATCGCCTCGGTCTCCGCCCTGACCAGCTCGACGCGCTCATCGAGCGGGAAGAGCGGGCCCTTGCCGATGTTGATCGCGACGCCAACGACCAGGCGGGAGCAGATCCGGGCGCCGCGGCCGATGATGTCGAGATGGCCGTTGGTGACCGGGTCGAAGGTGCCGGGATAGAGGCCGACTCCACGCTCAGGCATCGGAGCCGTCCTGGTCCGGCGTGACGGCGGTGCCCGTGTGATGAGACGTCGCCGCCGTCGCCGTCTCGTCGGAAGCCGGTTCGGTCGCGGTCTCGTCGTCCACGACCGGGAAGCAGCTTGTCACGCGTTCCCCCTCATCCAATCGTAGTAGCATTACGCCCATTGCGAGGCGCCCGGTGATCCGCACCTGGTCGGCCGGCAGGCGGATCAGGCGTCCGCTGTCGGTGACCAGCATCACATCATCCCCTGCGCGTACGGGGAAGGTGGCAACCACCGAGCGGCCCGTACGGGGCGTGAGGACCATGCCGGTGATGCCCTGCCCGCCGCGGCCCGTGACCCGGTAGTCGTAGGCCGAGCTGCGCTTGCCGAAGCCGGCGTCGGTGACGGTGAGGATCAGCTCCTCGGCGGCTTCCATCTCCGCGAAGCGCTCGGGGCTGAGGACGATCTCCGCCGTTGCGGCCTCCTCGCCCTCTTCCTCGGCGGCGGCGATGGCGGAGCCCCCATTGCCGTTACCGTTGCCGTTCGCCTCCGCCGTGTCCTCCGCCCCGGCGGCGCGGCGCTTCTGGGCAGCGGCCTTGAGGTAGGCGGCGCGCTCTTCGGTGCTGGCCTCGACGTGGCGCAGGACTGCGAGCGCAATCACCGCGTCATCCGCCGCCAGGCGGATGCCGCGCACGCCCGAGGAATCGCGGCCGGCGAAGACGCGGAGCTGCTCCGCCTCGGCGACGAACCGGATGGCGCGGCCCTTCCGGGTGGCAAGCAGGATGTCGTCGCCCTCGCGGCAGGTGGCCACGCCGATCAGCGAGTCGCCCTCCTCGAGCTTCATCGCGATCAGCCCGCTCGAGCGGACGTTGCGGAAGTCGGAGAGCCGGTTGCGCCGGACATTGCCCCGGGCGGTGGCGAAGACGAGGTGGAGGTTCTCCCACAGCGTCTCGTCCTGCGGCAGGGGCAGGACCGCGGTCACGGTCTCCTCCGCCTGGAGCTGGAGCACCTGGCGCAGGCTGCGGCCCTTGCCCTGCGGCCCGGCCTCGGGGAGCTGCCAGACCTTCTCGCGGAAGGCCATGCCGCGCGAGGTGAAGAACAGCACCCACTGGTGGGTGTGG
>JADGHI010000036.1 GCA_019689515.1 Acetobacteraceae bacterium
GGTCAACAACGCCGGCATCCAGGCGACTCATCCGATCGAGGAGTTCCCGGTTGAGCGATGGAACCAGGTCCTGGCCGTGGACCTCTCCGGCGCCTTCTACGCGATGCGCGCCGCACTGCCGGCGATGCGGGAGAAGGGCTGGGGACGGGTGGTCAACATCGCCTCCGCGCATGGGCTCGTCGCCTCGGCCCACAAGGCGGCCTACGTCGCCGCCAAGCATGGGCTGCTCGGCCTGACCAAGGTGGCGGCGATCGAGTACGCGAACACGGGGGTGACCGTGAACGCGGTCTGCCCGGGCTGGGTGCTGACGCCGCTGGTGGAGCGGCAGATCGCCGACCGCGCCGCGGCAAAGGGGGCGGGCGTCGAGGCGGAGGCCCGTGAATTGCTCGCCGAGAAGCAGCCGATGCTGCGCTTCTCCACGCCCGAGCACATCGGCGCCGCGGTGCTCTACCTCTGCTCCGACGGCGCCGCGACGGTGACGGGCATCCACCTGTCGGTCGATGGCGGCTGGACCGCGCAGTGAGCGCGCAGGCCGGGCCGGGCTCGGGCCGGGAGGAGTGACGCGGCCATGGCGCACCAGAGCGCGCGATACGGATGGAAACGTTGGGACGGACTGGCGCGGTCGGGCGGCACCGCCACGAGCGGGCCGCCATTGGGCCACGCGCAGAAGATCCGTGGCGATTCCACGCCGTCGCCGAGCCGATCCAGGGACACCGACAGCAGCACCGATGCGGGGCTCCTGATCGAGCGGGCCATCGTCCTCTTGCTGTTCGCCGGCCTCGTGGTCGGCGTCCTCATGGTGCTGCGTCCCTTCGCGACGGCGCTGCTGTTCGGTGCTGTCCTCGCCATTGCCACTTGGCCGCTGCGAGCGGCGCTGAGCAGGCGCGGCTTTGGGCACGGGTCCATCGCCGCGCTGATGCTGCTGGGGGCTGCTCTGCTGGTGGGCTTGCCGGTGGTGTTGGCGGCGCCTCACCTTGCGATCGGGCTGACGGAAGGTGCGGCTCGACTTGAGGCCAGCCTGTCGGCCCTCGCCGCGGCTCCGCCGGACTGGATCGCGCGGCTGCCTCTGTTCGGGGACCGTCTGGCGCGCGGCTGGAGCGACCTGGCGAGCGCCGGAGGTGACCTCCGCGCCGCGCTCGGCCCCTATGCAGGCTGGATCCGTGACAGCGCCTTGGCCGTAGCTCAGGCCCTGGCGGAAAGCGTGCTGCAGTTCGTACTGGGCTTGATCGTCGCCGCCATGTTCTGGGCGAATGGAGATGCCCTCGCCGCCATGCTGCGCGATGTGATGCGGCGCCTCGGTGGTGAAACCGCCGCCGAGGCGCTGGAGGCGGCGAGCGCGTCCTTGCGCAGCGTTGCCTACGGCGTGGTCGGCACCGCCTGCATCCAGGGCGTCCTCATGGGCGTCGGCGCCGCCATCGCAGGCGTGCCTGCGCCGGTGCTGCTCGGCTTCGTCGTGATGCTGCTCGCGCTCAGCCAGATCGGCGCGGTGCTGATCCCGCTGGCCTGGGGCGGCGCCGCCTGGTGGCTGTTCCGTCAGGGCGCCGGCGGATGGGGGGTCTTCATGCTCCTTTGGGGCCTGGTGCTCGTTTCGGCGAGCGACAACCTGATCCGCCCGTTGCTCATCAAGCGGGGCGTGGCGATGCCGCTGTCGCTCGTGATCCTTGGTGTCTTCGGCGGGTTCCTCTCCTTCGGCTTCCTCGGCCTGTTCATCGGTCCCGCCCTGCTTGCGGTGGCCTTCACCCTGCTTCAGGCTTGGCGGGCCCAAGCGTCGCGGCCGGACGCGTGAGGGATTGCTCCGGCGCGCGCAACCGCGCATGCCGGGGACCGCACCCGCCGCTTCCGCGGCACTTCGTCGCGTGCCGCGGATGCGCACGATGCTCCGCCAGAAGATGCCCTCAACCTCGCATGCCGGCGAGAAGCCGCGGTGCCAGCGCGGCAGTTGCGAGTGCGGTCAGAGCGGCCACGGCGAGCAGTGGGGCCGTCCATCCTCCCGACAGGGAGACAGCCCCGGCGAACGCGACGGGCGCCGCGGAGGCGCCCAGGAAGGCGACCAATGCGGCGCCGGCGGTCACGTCGCCGATGCGGTCGGACGGCGACAGGCGGGTGGCTTCGGCCAAGGCCACGCCGTTCCAGCCGGCGGCGACGAGGCCAAGGGCGGCCGAGACAAGCACGACGGTCTCATGGGATGCGTCGGTGGGCAGCAGTGCGAACAGCGTCGTGAGCACCGCCACGGCCGCCGCCTGGACCACCAGATTCAGGAGCGCCGTTCCCGTCCGGTCGGCGAACCAGCCCAGGAGCAGCCGGCCTGCCATGCCGGCGGCCTGCACCATGGCGAAGACGACGCCCGCCTCCGCCAGCGCCCAGCCGCGCGCCTCGACGAGGTAGGTGACGACGAAGGCGGAGAGGCAGCTCTGGGCCACGGCGAGGAAGAAGGCGAGCGCCGCGAGCGGCCAGAGCAGCGGGTGCAGCCGCAGCGCGGCGAAGGCCGAGGCGAGATTGGCGGGCCTGAGCAGCGCAGTCGGACCGACGGCCCGACCCTGGTCGCGTCCTGCGTCGAAGGTCGCGCGCAGCGGCTGGACCGCGAGGACCGACATAAGGGCGGCGCCGGCGGCCAGTGCCAGCGCGGCGCGCCAGCCGACCGCGAGCGCGACGGGCGGCACCATGAGGCCGGTGAGCGTCCCGCCCAGCGGAACGCCGGTCCGATTGGCGGAGAAGATCAGTGCGTGATGCCCGGTCGGCGCGATCAGCGCCAGGATCCGGCTGCTCGCGGGCACGCCAGGACCATTGCCGATCCCGAGCATCAGCGCCGCCGCGAACAGCGCGGCCGGCGTACCGGCGGTGATCCCTAGCAGGGCCAGGGCCGCGAGGCTGGCTCCTGCCTGGAGCATGCGAACCGGGCCGAGCCGAGCGAGCATCGGTCCGCCACAGGTCAGGTAGAAGACTGTTCCGCAGCCGACGAGGCCCATGGCATGGCCGACACTCTCCGGCGGTAGGCCCGTCCCGCCGGTCACCAAAGGCGCGACGACGGGGAGCGTTTGGACCAGGAAGGAGGTGACCGTTTGCAGCAGTAGCGTCGCTCCCAGCGCGACCGCCCAGGACGGGCGTGAAGAAGCCTCTCCAGCCGCCAGCCGACGTGTCACTGCTGCCCTCCGGGCGCCTTCGGTGGCGAGCCCTTGGCCCGCCTTAACAGTCAGTCGCTGTGATGAGCGATTGGGGCGCGACGCCACGCTGCCTTGTGGGCCACGTCACCCCAGCTCTGCCGCAATCCGCCGCCATGGGCGAGCGGCCCCTGGTAAACTCAAGGCACATCCCCAGCGTCCCTTGCCTGTCCAGGAGCCATATCGTCGTCCGGCGTCAGGCGGCGCGCGCGGGCGAGCGTATCGGATGGCGCCTCGCCGTACAGCGCGCGGTAGTCGTGGGCGAACTGGCCAAGGTGCCAGAAGCCATGCGACAGCGCGACGCTCTTCACGAGCGGCGCGGGACCGTCGTGCGACCGCAGCGAGGCCCGGGCCATGGCCAGACGGCGCAGCTTCAGGAAGCGGTGCGGGCTGACGCCGAAGGTGGCGTGGAACGCCTCCGCCAGCCTGGCTGCGGAGACGCCGAGCACGCCGCAGAGGTCCTCAGTATAAATTGGGCGCGCCGGTTCGGCCCGCAGATACTCGTCGGCCGCGAGGACGATCCGGCGCCGCGCCGGCGAGGCGCGGATGATCCGCGGCCTTTCGTCGCCTTCGGGCCCCGCGATCAGCTCATGCACCGCGTGCAGCAGCGATGCCCGGAGCGAACGGCGCGGCTCCTCACCATCGAAGGCCCGCGGGTCCGCGTCAGCGGTGGCGGCCGCGGCGCGGGCGAGTTCCGCCGCGCGTTCCCACGAGTGGGGATGGGCCTGCATCAAGTCCTGCGCCCCCGAGCGGAGAAGCGGGGAATCGGATGGGGGGGACAGCAGCGCCTCGGCCACGTTCAAGGGCAGGAGCAGGACCGCATAGCGGGCGGCCCGCGGGTTCGCCCGCTCGAGCGTGCCGCCCGCGCCGTAGAGCCCCACCACCCGCGGCGGGACCGCCCGGCCATTCAGGATGAGAGTTTCAAGCCCTTCGAGCGGCAGTTGCACCGCGACTGTATCGGGGCCCGTGGCCGCCAGGGCGATCAAGGGTGTGCATTCCCCTGTCTGGAAAACGATGCCGCCGAGGTCGAAGCTCGTGATCGAGGCGTGGAATGCGCCTGTGCGCAGCGGGACGGCCCGATAGACCACGCCGGGCATCGCGGCGAGGACATCCTCGGGTTCGCTGAGCTGAGTAAACCGCACGCCCTTGCAATGCATCGCCATGTGGTCCCGGAGGAAAGGCGAAAACTATCCATTAGGCCCCTCTGGCACAACGAAATGCGGGCTATGTTCCGGTTGCGACAACTGACATCATGCAGACGGGCGATATGATCGGCGCATCGGCAACTCCTGGTTCCGCGCGGGTGAAGGAGCGCCGGCCGGCATGAACATGCACGCGAGGTATTAGTGGATTACATCTCGTGCCTGCGCAGGAGCCCGTCCCGGGCAGGATGGCCTGAACGGGCACCGTCGCGGCCATGTCTGGACATGCCTGGTCCGTCCTGACCGGGGAAACGCGGCACCGTCGGCTCCCAGCACTGACGGAAGGAGCGAGGCCGTCCTTGGCCGTGATCGCTCCGAGCGCCGGGTCGGCGGATGCATCCCATCAAAGCGCTCCGCCACTCGTCGCGGCAGCGGCGCCGGCACTTCGTCCTCGCGGCTGTCCATCCTCCCGTGCTGCCCAGCCGCGCGGCTGAACGTCGCCGAGGGGGATTCCCCGAACATGTCGCGGTACTCGCGCGTGAAACGCTCCAGGTGCCAGAAGCCGTGCGCCAGGGCGACCTCCTGCGCCGAGGACCATCGCGGATCGCCCGAGCGCAGCGCGGAGCGCACCATCGCCAGGCGCCGAATCCTGAGATACCTCTGCGGCCCCACTCCGAATGTCGCTGCGAAAGCGGACCTCAGTCGCGAGGGCGACCGGCCGAGGGTGGCGCAGAGGTCCGCGGTGTCGACCAGGCGGCGCGGGTTCGCTCGAAGGTAGTCTTCCATCAGCCGCACGATCCGATGCCGTGCCGGGGAGCTACGAAATGTCCGCGGGAATGCGCCATCCCACGTCCCCATGAGCAGCTCGCGCGCAACGTCCAGCACCGAGGCGCGGAGGGCGCGACGGGCCTCCTCGACTTCGAAGACCTCCGGATCCTTCTTCGCCACCTCCAATGCCGCCCGCATGAGCGCCGCGGTCCGCGCCCATGCCGCCGGGTCGGCACGGAGCATGGCGTGTGCGCCGGGCCAGCGGATCGGGGAGCGAGGCGGCGGCGACAGCAAGGCGTCAGCCGAGGCGGCCGGCAGGACCACGACGGCCCAGCCGGTGTCAGCGAGATTGGCCCCATCGTGGACGGCACCGGGACCGTACACCGCAACGTCGTGCGGCCCGACCGCCCGTCCGTTCAGGACGAGCGTCTCGCGCCCGCGGAGCGGAAGCAGGATACGAACCTAGCCAGAGGCCAGGTCGCCGAGCGTCATCAATGGCGTGCTGCGCCCGGTATGCAGCACGACGTCCTCGAGCCTGAGGTTGGTGGTCGTGGCACCGAAGGTGCCAGCACGCAGCGGCGTCGCCGTGACCGCGGCCCCAGGCAGGGCGCCTGCGAACTCCTCGAAATCCGAGAAGCGGGTCGTCTGAACGCAATGCAGTGCCATGGCGGCCGGTCTTGGCCTTCTGCCAGGGTCCTGGTGCGATCAGAACGCGCTCGGAAGATTCGGGTTCGCTCATCCGGCGGGGTTTCGCACCGGACAAGTACGGGCGGCATGCCTGCTGGGCATCCGCCCTTCTTGCGGGCCGCCCGGCGCACCGCCACGTGCGAACAGAGAGTCTCCGGTTTCGCGTGGAGCATGGCAGCGCCCGCTCGCCGCCAATCGAGGATGCGCGAGGGCTTTGAGGGACCCTGGTGCCGCGTTGCGGCGCATGTGTTTTTGATACCGATCGCGCTTCGCGCCGTGGCGCCATGCCCTCTAGACTTGAAGCAATCTGCGCCAGGTTCGCCGCGCCTCGGGAGGAGAACGACGAGCCGCGGAACCGTCGCGTCGAGGTCGTGCTGCGATGAAGGTGCCAGGCTCGCCCGCCATCAGAGCGGTACTCCGCGCAGGACGGAATGCCGTAGCCCAGAGGTGTCTCGCACGGACGCCGGCGTACCGGCCGACGGGCCCATCGCAAGGTGAGGACGCGTGGCACGCAGCCGCGGAGGCGAACCGGAGGAGCATGGCATGAATCGATCGCCGATCTCGGCGGGTTTCCTCGCCGCCACGCTGGCCTTGGCAATCGCCGCGCCGCCTCTGCCGGCGGCCGCCCAGGCCGGCGCGACGCCCACCGCCGCCACGCCCCGAGCCGCGTTCGAGGCGCGCACCGTGGCGGATCTCGCCGCGCTCTGCGGTGCATCGCCACAGGCGCCCGAATACGCCTCCGCCATCGCCTTCTGCCACGGCTTCCTGCAAGGCGCGGGGCAATACCACGCCGTCACCACGCAGCCCGGCTCGGGCCGCCCTCCGCTGTTCTGCCCGCCGACCCCGCCGCCGACGCGGGCGCAGGTCGCCGATGCGTTCGTCGCCTGGGCCAGAACCAACCCCCAGTATGCGACAGAGAGGGCGGTTGATGGCCTCGCTCGCTGGGCCCACGCCACCTATCCCTGCCCCGAGCCGGTGCGGCAGTCACGGTCGCGGGCCCGTTGAAGGACGGTTGAGGTGGAGGCTCGAACATGACCAGGACAATGATGCTGCCGGCCGCGGCGCTGGCTATCGGCCTCAGCCTTGGCGGCTGTGCGGACATGAGCGACACGTCGCGCCGCACCCTGACCGGCGCCGGCCTGGGCGCGGCGGGAGGCGGCCTGATCGGCTCGCTCACGGGCGACTTCGGGTGGGGAGCGCTGATCGGGGCGGGCGCCGGAGCCGTGGGCGGCTATCTCTACGACCAGAGCAGGCAGGCGGAGCAGGCCGCTTATGAGCGCGGCGTGCAGACGGGACGGTCCCAGGCGCGGGCGGGACGATCCTAAGTCCTTACCCCATGGCGCAGTGATGCAAGCGCTGCGGTGCCAGTGCCGTGATCGCGGTCGAGGAGGGATGCACGCCGCCGTGCGACCGGTCGGCGCCGTAGCGCCGCACGGCCCTCGGTCAGCCGCTCGTCACACTGGCGGTTCCTGGCCCGGAAGCGAGACCTGCAGGCGCTCGCGAGCCTGCCCTGCCATGTAGTGCGGCTGCGGACCTGGCCTTTTCATGCAGCGGCGCGTTGTGCGGCGCTGTCATTCGCCTTGCCCACTTCGCTTGCGCCAGGGAGGGCGCGGGCAAGCGTCTCTGATGGCGCCTCGCCGTACAGCGCGCGGTAGTCGTGGGCGAACTGGCCGAGATGCCAGAAGCCGTGCGAGAGCGCCGCCGCCTTCACCGAGTGCCATGGGACGGCCCCGGAGAGCAGCGCGGCGCGCACCATAGCCATCCGGCGCATCTTCAGGTAACGGTGCGGGCTGATGCCGAAGGTTGCACTGAAGGCCTGGTGCAGCCGCGTGGCCGAGACGCCGAGGGCAGTGCAGAGTTCCTCAGTGTAAACGGGCCGCGCCGGGTTGGCGCAGAGGTACTCGTCGGCCCTGTGCACGATGCGCTGCCGCGTGCGCCCGTCGCGGCCGCGCGACCTCTCGGCGACATCGGCCGACGCTGGCAGGCTCTGCGCGATGTCGAGGACCGCGGCCCGCAAGGAGCGCCGTGCCTCCGCATCATGCAGGGCGGAGGAGGTATGCGCGTCCATTTGCGCGACGGCTCGCGCGATCGCCGCCAGGGCCGAATACGCATCCGGATCGGCGCGCAGAATGGCGCGCGGCCCGCTGCGCCGAAGCCGGAGCGCCGGTCCGCTGTCCGGCACCGCCGTGGTGAAGTCCAGGACCGTGCAGACGAACGTGTCAGGATAGATGGCCTCATGCTGCCCACCGCCGCAAACCGCGATCTCGTTCGCTTCGATCGGCTGGCCGTTCCAGCGCGCCCGCTCCGAGCCATCGAGCAGCTGGATGAGCCCGGTCCTGCCGTCCTCGGCTGCGCCGAGGAGCAGCATCGGCATGCTGCGGACGACCTGGAGCGTGACGTCGCCGAGATCGACGGTCGTGAGCCCCCCGGCGTAACGACCTTGGCGCAGGGGCACGGCATGGGCCACCATGCCCCGCAACTGCGACATCAGGTCATCCACTTCTGCGAATTCGCGCAGCAGGACCGCGTTGTCGTTCATGTGGCGGACCTCCACCCTCCCTGCGCGCCCGGCAGCCAGCATGGTCGCCGAAGCGGTGCCTTGGCGCGGCGCAATCGGCGAACCCCGAACTTCAGTCACGAGGCCGTCATTTCGGCTGCCGTCACGCTTCTTCCGGCTCGCCATCCGCCGGGGAAGCCACGGGGCAGGGGCACAGATTCAGGTCGGCGTGCGCCCGTCCAGCGAGCCAAAGTTTACCCGACCTGCACGCCTCGCCCCATCTGTGAAATTCCGATAGCCGCACCGATCTCCGGCCGTTGTGGCCGGCCCCGTCTGCAGGCCAGGCGCTGGGGTCCCACAGGCCTGCGCAGGTGGTGGCCAGCGACCGCCAACGGCAGACGGGCCAATGGGGGGATCGAATTCCGATAGCGTTCTCCGCCATCGCGCGGGCACGCCGCGCTAGCCTGGAAGCGCTGTCGTTCGGGGCGACGCGTTCCCGTGCGGGACGCCGCTTCCATCGGAACCGCTCGGCTTCGGTTGGCGAGCGCGCATAACAGTGCCGTTGGCCGCGCCGGCCGAAGAACGATCGGGACCTGTGGAGCGTGGCGCCGGCCGCGGACACGGGAAGCAACGATTGCGAGGGCTTGCGGGCGCAGAAAGAAGCAGAAAGAATGGGTGCGCTGCTGGTGGCGGTGTTCGACGACGAGGCCGGGGCGCGAGCGGGCGCACGCGCGCTGCGTGCGCTGCACGCCGAAGGCATCGTCACGCTGTATGCCCGTGCCATCGTCCTGCGGGAGCCGCGCGGCCGAGGGCTGACGGTCCGCGAGCCGATGGCACAGGGCGACGGCGCCGCTGCGCCAGCGGTCGGGGCGGCCGTCAGCGCGCTCGTCTCCTTGCTCGGCGGACCGGTCACCGCCGTCGCGCGCACGGTGGAATCCGGTCTCGTCGGGGCGGTGCGCGACCTGGCCGAAGCCGGGATCGACGCCGGCTTTCTCGAGCTGGTCTCGCGCTGCCTGCGGCCTGGCAGCGCCGCTGTCGTCGCCGATGCCGAGGAGGAGAGCGTGCTGCCGCTTGAAGCGCGCATGGCGGCGTTGGGTGGGCGCGTCCTCCGCCACGGCCTCGCCGGCATGACCCCGGAGGAGCGGGTCATGCGCGAGGTGGCGGTGCTCCGCAGGGTCCTGGCGGGGCTTCGGGACGAGCCAGGCCGCATGGCGAATGCCGTGACCACTCGGGCGGTCCAGCGGACCCGGGCCACCGAACTCCTGCGATTATTGGAGCGGGCCGAGGCGGTGGCTGACGCGCTGCGGCGCGAGGCTGCCGCAAAGATCGTGGTGCTCCGGGCCCAGGCCGCCCGCCTCGAAGGCGACGCGCGAAGCGTCGTCGAGCGTCGTGCCGGGGAAGTGCGGGCGGAGCTCGAGGCCCGGGCGTCACGTCTCGACCGCCTCGTTGAAGAGCTGGCGTTGCCGGCCCGCCAGAGCGCGGTTTCCCGCGGCAAGCGCTCCGGCCCGGGTGGTGAATACTGACATCGATCACGGTCGCGGCCCATGCCGGCGCCGCGTAACGTCACAGCCATGCTCCGCGCTTGCGCAGCGTCGGGGGCGCGACGGTGACCGTATGCCAGGGCAGCTTCGGCGGCTGCGGCGGTGAGCAGCGCCGCCGGCTTCGGGACGTGAAGGCCATGGTCAGCCACCCTACATGCCTCTGCCTCGCTTCCGCGGCACACGGCTCCCAGCGTGACCTGCCACGCCTGCCAAGGTTTCGGGAAGCGATCGCTGATCCTGCGTCGCGGTACCGGGAAGTACGGCTCTGCGTCTCGTGGGTACCGAGCGAGCAACGATCGAGTCCGCGCGATGATGCTCGGCGACGGCACCATCGCGGTGATCCGCCGTCCTGTCGCGCACCGCGCACGCCCGGGGCGCGGCGATCCAGGACGATCCGTGCTGCGCGTGGGGCAACGCGGTCATACCGAAACACGGTGGCTTCTACGCTCGTCCGGGCAGCGCTCGCGCGGCGTTGCGTTTACGTAGCCCACGGGGGCGCGACCGAAGACCGAAAGAGAGGTCCGCATGCCGATCTTCTATTCTCGCGGAGGACCGCACGGCCTCGGCGGTTGGCGCCGCGCCGCGCTGGCCGTCGCGGCGGGTGGCCTCGGCTGCGCCATGTCTGTCGCCGCCTGGCCACCACGCCGGGTCATGGCCCAGTCCACGCCATCGGCGGCCGCGACCGCCCCCGACGAGCAGCGCCTGACCCGGCCGCAGCTCGAGCAGATGCTGGCGCCGATCGCGCTTCATCCCGACGCGCTGCTGACGCAGGTGCTCATCGCCTCGACCTATCCGCTTGAGGTCGTGCAGGCGAAGCGCTGGCTTGGCCAGGGCAACAACGCCGCGCTGAGCGGCGACGCGCTGGCGAGGGCGCTGGAGGCGCAGCCCTGGGACCCCTCCGTGAAGTCGCTGGTGCCTTTCCCCGATGTGCTGACCATGATGAACGACCAGCTCGACTGGACCCAGCGGCTCGGCGACGCGGTGCTCGAGCAGCAGCAGGACGTGCTGAACGCGGTGCAGGCGCTGCGCGCCCGCGCCCAGGCCGCCGGCAAGCTGGAGAGCGGGCCGCAGCAGACGGTGAGGGTGACGCAGAACGCCGTAGCCGCGCCGCCGCCCCCACCCACCGCCGGCGCTCCGGTGGCGCTGGCAGTTCCGCCGCCGCAGGAGATCATCACCATCGAGCCCACGCGGCCGGACCAGGTCTACGTGCCGGCCTACGATCCCGCGGTGGTCTACGGCACCTGGCCCTATCCATCCAACCCGCCGGCCTACTACCCGCCGCCGGTCGGCTGGGGCGCGGGCAACGCGATCCTCACCGGCATGGCCTTCGCCGGCGGCGCGGCGCTCGTGGGCTCGCTCTGGGGCTGGGCGCGGCCCGGCTGGAACAGCGGCGACATCGACGTCAACGTCAACCGCTTCAACAGCATCAACGCCAACCGCAGCCAGATCGCGAGCGGCCGCTGGCAGCACGACGTCGCGCACCGGCAGGGCGTCGCCTACCGCAACAACGAGGTGAGCAACCGCTTCCGCGGCGACACTGCCGCCCGGGCGCAGAGCCGCGAGCAGTTCCGCGGGCGTGTTGACCAGGCGCAGCGCGGCGCCGGCATCGCCGACCAGCGCAGGCCCGGCGCGAGCGCACGGCCTGCCGCCGCGGGCGACCGTGGCAGGCCCCCCGGTGCCGTCGCCGACCGGAGCCGGCCCGGCGCGACCAACCGCCCGGGCGCCGCCGACCGGAGCAGATCCGCCGGCGCAGCCGACCGTGGCCCGGCCGGCGGTGCCAATCGCGCCCAACAGCGTGCCGATCGCAGCCCGGGCGGTGCCCAGCGGTCGGCGGTGCAGCAAGGCCCGAGCGGCGGCCGATCGAACGTCGCGCAGCAGGCGCGGCCGTCGCCCGCCTCCCGGGGCGGTGCGAGCGCCTTCAGCGGCGTCGGGCAGGGCCAGGACGTACGTACCGCCTCCGCCCGCGGCCAGGCGAGCCGCGCCGCGGGGCCGGCGGCCCGTTCGGGCGGAGGAGGGCCGATGGCAGCACAGCGGGCCGGCGGCGGCGGTGGCGGCGGACGAGCGGCGGCGGCACCGCGCGGCGGCGGCGGTGGCCGCGGACGGCGGTGAGGAGGGGCCGAATGACGAGGACGCTTGTCGCCGCAGGTCTGGCGATCCTTGCCGCCGCCGCGCCTGCCCCGGCGCAGCGGACGATGCCGGATTCGCGCGCTTCGCCCGCGGCGGAGGCGCCGGCGGCGCCACGCCCCAAGGTGATGCCGCGCGCCTTCCCCACGCCGGAGGCGGGGTTCGCCGCGCTCGCCGGGGCCGTGCGCGCGCAGGATGTGCAGCGGATGGTGCGGATCCTCGGCGAGGACGCGCGCCGGCTGATCGGCTCGGGCGATCCGGTGGCGGACCGCATGGCGCGGGAGCGCTTCGCCGCCGCCTACGCGTCGAGGCACGAGATCCTGCGCCCCGCACCCGACCGGGCCGAGCTGCAGGTCGGCGAGGACAAATGGCCATTGCCGATTCCGATGGTGCGGCGGGGCGGCGCCTGGCGCTTCGACCCGGCCGCCGGCGCGCAGGAACTGAACGACCGGCGGGTCGGCCGCAACGAGCTCGACGCCATCGGGACGCTCCGCGCGATCGCAGACGCGCAGGAGGAATACGCGCGCACCGCGGGCCGGCAGGGCGCCTTCCGCACCTACGCGCGGCGCTTCCTCTCGAGTCCGGGCGCCCATGACGGACTCTACTGGCCGAGCACGGAAGGCGAGCCGGAGAGCCCGCTCGGCCCGCTGCTCGCCGCCGCGAGCGTGGGCGGCTACGCAGCGCGGCGGCCGCGGGCGGGCGACGCGCCGCAGCCCTACCACGGATACTACTACCGAATCCTGGAAGGCCAGGGCCCGGCGGCGCCGGGCGGCGCGATGGACTACGTGGTGGACGGCCGGATGATCGGCGGCTTCGCCGTGATCGCATGGCCCGCGCGCTACGGCGTTTCCGGCATCAAGACCTTCCTGATCAGCCACCACGGCACGGTGTGGGAGCGCGACCTCGGGCCCGGCACCACGGGAAGCGCGAGCGGCATCACCCGCTTCGATCCGGGCGAGGGGTGGACGCGTGTGCCGGACTGATACCCGGGCTCGGTCGCACCCCGACGAGACCAACCCCTCCTCGACCAGGAGGCAGCCGAACACAAACCGGAGGCGCGTCGGCAATTCCGATGGAGAACCGTTGCCCGGCCCGTGAGGTGCGGCTTCCTCTGCGGGAGGTGCTGCCTGCGACGCGTAATTCGATGTCGTCTGAAGGGCCGAACGGCTTCGCCAGGGCGCCCGCGCGCGCCAGCCCCTCGCGGTAGAGTCAGATCCTCTTGGCGTCAGGGACGGCACCATGCAGCGCCGCGCCCGCGCGGCGCATGGTTGGGCCGCAGGGCGGCTGAACGAGGCGGTCGAGATGTATCTCGACCGGTCTCCTCATCGGAAAGCGTGTAGGGCGCCTGCCGCACAAGGATGCAGAACATCGGCACCGGGTCGTAGGGCGGCCGTCCGCCGTAGCTGCGGCCGGCGCACGACAGCGCCACCTCCAACTCCACACGGAACGTCTCGAAGTTCACGAAAGCACGCAGCCAGCCAGCGGGTCGCTCGAAGTGGACAGCCGGCGCCGCCACGCCGTGTAGTCCGCGCTCCTCGTCGCAGCTTTCGTCGCGAATGCGCGACGAACCACTCTGGACAGGCCGAAGGATGATTCGCAGATTGCGCCGAAGCGGAGCGCGATAACACCGAGGAGGAAACGGATGCGCATCTGGATGAGGCCGGCCTGCGGCTGGCTCGGCGTGCTTGCCCTTTGGCTTCTGTGTGCGGCGACGCCGGGCAACGCACAGCAGGCCGGCGACGGATTTCCGACGCGATCCGTGCAGCTCGTGGTACCCTACCCGCCTGGCGGCGTAGTGGATCCCGTCGCGCGCATCCTCGCGCCGCGCTTCGCGAACGAGTTCGGGCAGCCGGTCGTGGTGGAGAACCGCGCCGGTGCCGGCGGCTCTATCGGGGCGAACTACGTCGCCCGCGCGCGGCCCGACGGGCACACCATCCTGCTGCACACCGGCTCGGGCATGGTGATCCAGCAACTGGCGAATCGGAACGTCGGCTACGACGCGCGGACGGACTTCACGCCGGTCAGCCAGATCGCCGCGGCTCCCTATGTCGTCTCCGTCACGCCCGGCCTGCCGGTCCAGTCGCTGGCGGAGTTGGTGGCCCTCGCCCGATCGAGGCCGGGCGAACTGCTCTACGGTTCCGCGGGAATCGGCTCCTCGCCCCACCTGATCACCGAGTTGTTCAATCGCTCGGCTGGGATCGAGATGCGCCACGTTCCCTATCGCGGCAACGGGCCGATGGTAAACGCGCTGGTCGCGGGCCATGAGATTCACATCGGGCTCGACACCATCCCGGGCTCCAAGGCACTCGCCGAAGCAGGGCGCCTGCGGGTCCTGGCGCTGACCGGCCCGCGGCGGAACCAGGCGCTGCCCGACCTGCCGACCGTGGCCGAGCTCGGCTTCCCGGGCTTCGAGGCGACGCTGTGGCTCGGCTTCTTCCTGCCGCGCGGGACACCGGAGGAGGCTGTCGCGCGCTGGCACGCCGCCCTCTCCACGGCGCTGCGCGACGAGGCCGTGCGCAGGCGGCTCGTCGATCTCGGCTTCGACATCGAGGTCTCCACGCCGCGCGAGCTCGGCGAGCGAGTCGCCTCGGAACTGGCGAAGTGGGACGAGGTGATCCGGGCCGCCAACATCACCTTCGAGTAGCCTGACCGGCGAGGCCGCGCTCGGGGACGCGCAGACAAGAGCGGCCGCCCTGGCCCGGGAGCGGGACGCGCTTGCGCAGAAGCTCCGCTCGACTGAGGCCGCACTCGCCGAGGAACGGACCCGCGGCGCCCGCCGGGAGGCGGCGGTTGCCGAGCTGCGCCGTGGCTTCGAGGCAGCGATGGCCTGGCTCTCGGCCGGCAGCGCAGCGGAGGCCACCGCACGGGAGGAGCTGCGCACCATCCTCGAGGAGCTGCAGGCTACGGCGTTGGAGCTCGCCGAGCGCAACGCCGTGCTCGCCGCGCTGAACCAACGGCTCGAAGGCGAGGTCGCCATGCGCGCCGCGGAGCTCGAGGCCGCGCTTGCGGCGCTGCGCGAGGAGGAAGACAGGCTGCGCCTCATCGTCGAGGGCGCACGGGACATCGCGATCCTGACCTTCGACACCGAGGGACGCGTCTCGACCTGGAATCCGGGCGCCGAGCGCCTGCTGGGCTTCACCGCCGATGAGGTGCTGGGCCGACGCCTGGATGCGATCTGGGTGCCCGAGGACCTCGCCGCGGATGCGCCCGCGGCCGAGATGTCCCGGACCCTGGAGCAGGGCCGCGCCGAGGACGAACGCTGGCACCTCTGCAAG
>JADGHI010000693.1 GCA_019689515.1 Acetobacteraceae bacterium
GTGGTGGACGCGGAGGTGGACGGGGACGGCGCGCTGCCGGCGCGGATGGAGGCGAACCCGACCCGCCGCATCTCCCAGGCGCGGGCGGCGACGCGCGCCGCGCGGGCGGTCTTCCTCTGCTCGGCGCCGACCGTCGGCCGGCCCAACGCGGGCGTCACGGGGCCGGGGCTGCGGCTCGCCTGCGCGGCGCCGGGCGCCCAGCTCGCCATCTTCGGCGAGGCGCTGCGCGAGCTGACGGAGCGCGCGAGCTACCTCTACGAGGAGGCCGGCCGCTACTGGTTCGCGACCCAGCCGACGCTGAACCGGCTGGCCGACGAGCGGGCGCGGGCGCTGCTCGACCAGCCGCACGAGGTGGACGCCGAGATCGTGCGCCTGCTGACCGCGGACGCGGCGGCGGGCAAGGGCGGCTTCCACCGCGTCTTCGCCGCCCCGGACGACCCGGCCGCGATCGACGAGGCGCCGGCGCTGTCGCTGGTGATCCTGGGGCCTAGCGCGACCCACACGGGGAAGGGGGCCGCGGCATCGGCGGCGCGGCAGGCGGTCGAGGAGGCGCTGACGCGCTGCCGCGCGTCGCAGCGGAAATTCCGCAACACGCTGCTCTTCGTCGCGCCGGACGGGCCGGGGCTGGCGACGGCGCGTGAGGTGGTGGCGAAGGCGCTGGCCTGGGCCTCGATCGTCAAGGACGAACGGCTGCAGCAGCAGATGACGCAGGCCCAGGCGCAGGACGCGCGGGACAAGGCGAAGGCGCAGGCGGACGGCGCGCTCAAGGCGGTCCGGGCCGCGTGGAGCCACCTGTTCTACCCGGTCCGGAGCGAGACGGCGGGCCGGCCGTTCGACCTCGAGCACGGCCTGATCGGGGCGCGCGACCGCGCGGCGATCCCGCTGGTGGTCTACGAGAAGGCGAAGGCGGACGGGATCGCGCTGGAGCGGCTCGGTGCCGAGCGCCTCTGGCTGGCGCTGAAGCCGATCTGGCCGGAGGACCGGCCGCACCTGCCGGTCGCCGAGGTCGCCGACTGGTTTGCCTCCTACGTCTACCTGCCGCGGCTGCGTGACCGCGTGGTGCTCGAGGCGGCGATCCGTGACGCCGTGGCGAAGCTGGACCCGCAGTTCGGCTACGCGGACGGGTTCGACGAGGCGACCGGGCGCTACCGGACCCTGGTGTGGGCGAAGAACCCGCCCGAGCTGCCGCCGGCCGGCGCCGTGCTGGTCCGCGCGGCGGAGGCACTCGCGCAGTTGGCCGAGGCCACGGAAAGCAAGTCGACGGAGACCTGCGGTGGTGGGGGTGACCACGATCGCGTCAAGCCAAACGGCGGGGACGACCGCGACACCACGCCCGGCGCGGACGTCCAGCGGCTGCCGCGTCGGTTCTACGGCTCGGTCGAGATCGACACGCTGCGGCCGGTCAAGGCGTTCGAGGCGATCGTCAACGCGGTCGTGCTGGAGCTGCAGCGCACGAAGGGCGCGAAGGTGACGCTCACGCTCGAGATAGCGGCCGAGGCGCCCGAAGGATTCGCCGAGGGCGACGTCGGCGTCGTGATGGACAACGCGAGGCAGCTAAAGTTCAAGGTGGAGTCCACGGGCTTCGATTGACGGCGAGGCAGGAGTGGAGGCTGGCCCAGGAAGACGGGCGCCGGCGGCGGAGCATGCTCGCTGGAGCGAGGAAGCGGACCGGCGGGAGGCCGGGAGGAAAGCGCGCGAGAAGGCAGAGAGAGCCGCGCGGGGGAGGCTGCAAGGCGGGAACGCGAGAAGGCGGCAGCCCGGATCGCGCAGGCAGAACGGGGACCACGTGCGACCTCTTCCGCGGCGTCGCGGAGCGGGCGGCGGGATGGCGGAACAGCCTCAACCCGAAGGTCAGTGGCGCTTGGGCTCGAGAAACGACTGCCGCCTCAGATGCTGGGCTCGACCGGCACCGGCGCTCTGCGGACACCGAACGGGCGGCCAAGCGTCGCAGGGCCGGGAGGAGGTGGTCGGGCTCTGCGTTCCCGCGTCACTGCCCCGACGCTGCGAGCGCGCTACCGCCCCCCCCCGCCGGTGCCGGTGACCTAGCGTCGCACAACTTGGGACAGCAACTTGGGATCAGATGCCATCCCTTCACTATCGTATTGAAAAGATTGGCGGACCCGGCGCGATTCGAACGCACGACCTTTGCCTTCGGAGGGCAACGCTCTATCCAGCTGAGCTACGGGTCCGTAGCCCCCTTCTAGCGGGCCAGGCCGCCGGGCGGAAGCCCCATCGGCGCGGGCATTACGCGCCCGTCCCAACTCCCGCCCCGGCCGCCGCTCCGGGCGCCCCCGCCCGCGCCGCTGCCGCGTCG
>JADGHI010000694.1 GCA_019689515.1 Acetobacteraceae bacterium
CGCCAGGGCGAAGCCGAGCAGGGGGCTGGTGCCGCACATGCAGCTGTCGAACAAGCGTGTTCAGGGTGAGCCAGCCAATGCCGTCCACGCAGCCGGCGGGAGCCACCAGCGGGACCGCTGCCCATGGGGGCCGTAGCCGCCTCCGCCGCCCGACCCGCCGCGCGCCTGCTCCGCCGCCATCCTCCGCGCTCCGCGCCACTTTCCCTGCCGGGCGGGCTGCTTTACATCGGCGCGACCGTTCAGGGAGAGAGACCCCACGATGCACCGCCGTGCCCTGTTGGGCGCCGCCGCAGCGGTCGCCCCGGCCGCCCTCGCCGCCCCGGCCATTGCCCAGACGGCCAATCCCGAGATTCGCTGGCGCCTGACCAGCTCCTTCCCGCGCAGCCTCGACATCCTGTTCGGCACCGCGGAGGGCATCGCACGCCGGGTCGCCCAGCTCACGGAAAACCGGTTCCAGATCCGCGTCTTCCCCGGCGGCGAGATCGCGCCCCCCTTCGCGGCGCTGGACGCGGTGCAGTCCGGCTCCGTCGAGTGCTGCCACACAGCGGCCTACTATTACGTCGGCAAGGAGCCCTCCTTCGCCATCCTCACCGCCTTTCCCTTCGGCCTGACCACCCGCCAGCTCACGGCCTGGTTCCGCCACGGCGGCGGCAACCAGCTCACCGCCGAGCTGCTGCGCGACTACTCCGTCGTCGGCTTCACGGCGGGCGACACCGGGGCGCAGATGGGCGGCTGGTTCCGCAACGAGGTGCGCTCGCTGCAGGATCTGCAGGGGCTGAAGTTCCGCATCGCCGGGTTCGCGGGGCAGGTGTTCCAGCGCCTCGGCGCCGCGCCGACCCAGGTTCCCGCGGCCGACATCTATCCCTCGCTCGAGCGCGGCGTGCTCGACGCCGTCGAATTCGTCGGGCCGCACGACGACGAGAAGCTCGGCTTCGTGCGCGTCGCCCGCTACTACTACGCCCCCGGCTTCTGGGAGCCCGGGGCGCGGCTGCACTTCATGGTCAACCAGCGCGCCTGGGACGCGCTGCCCGACAGCTACAAGCACGCGATCGAGGTCGCCTGCGCCGAAGCGGACAGCGAGATGGTCAGCCGCTACGACAACTCGAACCCGCAAGCGCTGCGCCGCCTGATCGCGGCCGGCGCACAGCTCCGCTTCTGGCCGCGGGAGATCATGCAGGCTGCCTGGCGGGCCGCCGCCGAGGTGACGGAGGAGACTGCAAGCCGCAACGAGCGGTTCAAGAAGTTCTGGGAGAGCTATCGCCGCTATCGCGCCGAGGAGTACCAGTGGTTCCGCATTGCGGAGAACAGCTTCGAGAACTTCGCCTACGTGGCCGCGGCCCAGCAGCAGCAGCAACCGCGTTGAGCGGGCAGCAGGCGCAGATGGCGGCGGCGCGGTGGCCGGGCGGCGGCGCCCCTCCCGGGGCGCGCCCTGCCGCCCCCTCCGCGGCCTCGCGCTAGACCACCGCGCGCCCCGCCATGGCGGACATCGGAGCGCTGCTCTCGGCCCTGCTGCTCGGCATCGTCGAGGGCTTGACCGAATTCTTGCCGATCTCCTCGACCGGCCACCTGATCCTGCTCGGCGAGGCGATCGGCTTCCAGGGGCCGCCGGGCAAGGCGTTCGAGATCGCGATCCAGCTCGGCGCCATCCTCGCCGTGATCTGGATCTACCGCGCCATGCTCTGGCGCATCGCCCTCGGGATGTGGCGCCCGCGGACGGTCGAGCGGTATTACGCCGTCAACCTCATCCTCGCCTTCCTGCCCGCCGCGGTGATCGGGGCCACGCTTCACGGGCCGATCACGGCGCGGCTGTTCACGCCCTGGGTCGTTGCTGTGGCGCTCATCCTCGGGGGCGTGGTCATCATCGCGATCGAGCGTTACCGGCCACAGGCATGGATCGACTCGGTGCCGGAGATCGGGCCGCTCGCCGCGCTGCTGGTGGGCTTCGGTCAGGCGCTGGCGATGATCCCGGGCACTTCGCGCTCGGGCGCGACCATCATCACGGCGCTGGCGATAGGGGTGGAGCGGCGCACGGCGGCGGAGTTCAGCTTCGTCCTCGCCATCCCGACCATGCTGGCGGCCACGGCTTACAGCCTGTGGAAGGCGCGCGACTCGCTCGACCTTGCCGCCTCGGGCCTGATCGCGGTCGGGTTCGGCGCCGCCTTCATCGTGGCGCTCGTGACGGTGCGGGCCGTGCTCGCGGTGATCGGGCGGATCGGCTTTGCGCCCTTCGGCTGGTACCGCATCGCGCTCGGGCTGGTGATCCTCGGCTGGCTCGCGCTGCGGTGACGCGGCTGGGGCCGGCCCGCGCCGGCC
>JADGHI010000695.1 GCA_019689515.1 Acetobacteraceae bacterium
CGTCAAAGGGCGTTGTAGGTGGCGAGGGCTTCGTCGAGATCTTCATAGAAGGTGAGGACCCCCCCGTCGAGGACCGCGGCGCTCGTGCAGTAGGTGCGCACGGTCGTCGGGCTGTGCGTGACCAGGATCAGCGCGCTGCGGCGCGCCCGCTCCGCGAAGGCGTCGCGGAACCGCTGATTGAACCGCGCGTCGCCCGGGGCGATCGCCTCGTCCACCAGGTAGCAGTCGAAGTCGATTGCGAGCGAGCGGGCGATGGCGAGCCGGGAGCGCATCCCGCTCGAATAGGAGGCGAGCGGCATGCGCAGGTACTCGCCGAGCGCGGCGAAGCTCTCGACCAGGCCCAGGGTCCGGTCCACCGGCTTGCCGTAGATCCGGGCAATGAAGCGGACGTTGTCCGCCCCCGTCAGCGCCGGCTGGAATGCGGCGCCAAAGCCGAGCGGCCAGGAGATGCTCATGGTCCGCCGCACCACGCCCGAGCTCGGCAGCTCCACCCCAGCCAGGATGCGCAGCAGGGTGGACTTCCCCGCGCCGTTGCGCCCCAGGATGCCGACCGCCTGGCCGCGCCGGATGTGCGCGTTCACCCCGCGCAGCACCTCGCGCACGCCGCCGCCGCGCACCCGGTATGTCTTGCGGACATCGATCAGTTCCAGGCCCATGCGCCGCTACCCGCCCCGCTCATTCCATCAGCATATGGGGGCGCACCGCGCGCATCGCGCACAGGCCGAGGAAATGGAACGCCATCGCGAAGCCCACGACGTAGGCGAGGTCGTAGGTGGTGTTGACATTCTCGCCGAACTGTCCGTCGCGCAGCAGCTCGAAGATGTGGACCGTCGGGTTGTAGAGCGCCAGCTCCTGCAGCGGGCCCGGCAGCCAGTCCACCAGGAAGAAGACGCCCGAGAACGGGAGCTGCAGGTAGATCAGCGGGTGCGTCAACCGGTCCACGATCTCCCAGCGCTCGGCCCCCGCGGCGACCAGCAGCGCCAAGCCGTGGCACAGCCACATCATCAGCAGCACCGCCACCAGCATCTTCATCGGGTCGTCCGGCACGAGGCCCTCGACCGCGGCCACCGCGAAGCTCATCAGGATCACCACCACGGTGCAGGCCGCACCTTCCAGCAGGTGGCGCGCGGACACCATGTCGAGGGGGGTGACGATCCGGTGGTAGAGCAGCGGCCGGCTCCCGGCCAGGCAGCCCGTGGAGCGCCCGACGATGGCGCGGAACATGTAGTAGAGCGAGTAGCCGATCGCGAAGAAGGCGAAGACCGAGACCGTGCTCCTCGGGCCGAGGCCGCGATCCCTCAGCGCGTGGACCGTGGAGATCGCGAGGCCCAGCAGCAGCGGCTCGGCGAAGAGCCAGAGGTAGCCGAGGTTGCGGCGCCCGAACCGGACGTGCAGCTCGCGCAGGATCAGCGCGCCGATCACGCGCCGCTGCACTCGCCAGCCCTCGACGATGGGGCGCAGGGACGGCGCGGGCGTGCCGCCCGCTTCGTTCGGAGCCGGCATCCCCGTGGCGCCGTCCCCGCCGCGCCGCATCACGGGAAGGCGGTTCCGCCCGGCGCGGCGGCGATGCCCGAGCGCAGGAGCGGGCGCGCCTCAGTCCAGACGCCGCCCTCGCCGCGGCAGATCAGGCGCCGCGGGCCTCCGCCGCCGGCCACCGATACGCCGGTGCCGAGCAGCGCCACCTCGCGGCACTCCCGCCCGCTCGCCGCGGCGTAGGCGCGCACCAGCCGAACCCGCACCGCCCGGCCGGTGGCCGGATCGGCCACGGTGGCCTCGGCGCCGGGCCGGGCCTGCGCGGCGAAGGCGGCGAGCGGGTCGGTCGGCTCCGCCGCTGCCTGCTGCGATGCCGCGTCGGCGGCGCCGTTGCCGAACAGGTTTCCGCCGAGCTCCGCGCAGCCGCCAAGGGCCAGCACCACCGCCAGCATGGCGGCGACCGGTGCCGCCCGCGGCAGCGCCGCCGGATGTCCCGCGCCGCCGGCGTGCCGCAACGCCTGTCGCATCCGATCCCCCTTGCGCAGTCCCACTTCGCCCCCACTGCGGCCCGGCCCGTCCGGTGTCCGTGCCGATCGGTTGGCCCGCCACAACCCGGACCGCATGCCCGCCGATCCGCGAACCGACAACATTTCCGATAGCAGATCTGCCGCGAACCGGAAGCATCCGGTTGCACGGATCTCTGGGCCACCGCGACCACGGTGACACACGAGCGAACTGTAGATAGCATTAATACACCGCCGGGTGCACCTTCCGCTTGTGCGTGGACGCCCTTCCGGAGCCTGCGCCGGAAGGCATCGCGCCCGCGGCCGCGCGAAGG
>JADGHI010000696.1 GCA_019689515.1 Acetobacteraceae bacterium
CTCCCCACTACCGCGGCCATCGTTGCCGCACCTGTCCAGGCAAGCACCTTCCGCCGGGCCAATGATGACGACGCCAGCGCCATGGCCCTACACGCGGGGCGAGACCGTCCTGCCCTCCTTCAGTCTCGGCGTCCACGCGCCGTTGGTGCGATGGGACCGGGAGCTGAAGGCTTGGCCGGCCCTCACGACACGCCGGGAGCAGCGCTTCCCCGCCGTCCGGAGCCTCCACAACGGCACGCCCCTCACTGCGGACGACGCAGTGTTCCCGATCGAGCGCGCGCTGGTGCAGGGCTCCAACATCGAGGCCCGCTTCGTCACGGTGAACGAGGCGCGGAAGCTGGGCGGCCTCACATCGGGGACGAACCGACTGCCCTGGGCTGCCGCGGCATCTTCAACACCGGCGACGGCTTCACCCGCACTTCGAAGCGCTGACGGACCAGATCGCGGTCGAGACCGAGCACGAGAGCGCCAGGAACTGATCAACCGCTCGATACGGCTTCACGCCGAGGATCGAGGCCATCTGCCGCTGACCGGCAGATCGCGGCCGGGCCGCGCAGCAGACCGTCGATCTCAACCAGCCAGCCAGCGACAACTGCTTCCCGCTGCACCTCGTGCGCGGCACGCGGCCGCGGTGGCCACGCGAGATGGCGGCCGGCCAGCCGGAGGACCGGCCGGCCGCCGCCGCTTCCGTCAGTGCGCCCCGGCGAGCGCCGCCTCGGCGGCGAGGCCGAGGCATTCCTCGAGCTGCGCGCGCAGGCGGCGCAGGTTGCGGTGCCCGGCGAAGCTGCGGCGCAGCGCGGCCAGGGTCTCCGGCTCGAGGTCCGGCAGGTCGGCCGGCGCGCAGCCCAGATCCTCCGCCACCGCGCCGCGCAGCCCCTCCAGCGTCGTCGCGAAGGCGCTCGCCGGTGGCGACTCGATCCGGTGGACCGAGAGGCGCGAGAGCAGCGGCGCAGGGATGCCGCGCGTCTCGTTCGCTGCCATGATCCACAGCACGTGACGCAGGTCCGCGGTGGTGCGCAGGCACTCGTCGAACCAGGCACCGGCGCTCTCGGGCTCGATCATGGCGAGCAGCGTGTCGTGGGCACGGCCGTTGCTGTCGCGCGAGCCGCCCGCCTTCTCCACCTCGTCGAGGAAGAAGACCGGATTGGGCGCGCCGAGCCGGGCGAACTCCGTGATCGGCCATGCGGGCGTCGCGCCGGACCAGCCGCGCGCGGTGCCGGCGAGGCTGCGATTGTCGGTGGCCCCGCCGAGGTTGAGCGAGGAGAAGGGCAGCTCCAGCGCCTGCGCCACGCGCCGTGCGAACCAGGTCTTGCCCACGCCGGGCGGGCCGACGAGCAGGATCGGGCGCAGGCGCGGCGCCGGACGCCCGGCATGAGCCGCAAGCGCCAGGGCGCGGCGGATCTCGGCGAGCGGCGCGGCAAAGGCCGGCGCCTTCTCCCCCAGCGCGGCGAGGCGGGCGACGGCGTCGCGCGGCACCCGGCGCAGGGGCAGCGGCGCCTGGAGCGGCCGGTAGACGTCCCATTCGGCCCGGTCGTTGGGCGGCTCGAAAGGCTGGAGGATCGTGACGGAGGGGACGTCCGGCTCCTCGCTCGCCGCCGGCTGCTGCCCGGCGGCGGCCGGCGCCGCAGCCGATCCGGAGCCTGCGGTGGCGTTGGCCGCCGGCGCACCGCCGCCACGGGCGTTCAGAGTGAAGCCGGCCGCCTGCGCCAGGCGCTCGGTGAGCGGCTGACCGCCCTCCATGGCGGGGATGAAGCGCACCCAGAGGTCGGCGGCGAGACGGGCGGCAAGGACGAAGCGACGGAGCCGCGGCTCAGCGTCCTGGGCCCCCTCCCCTGCCAGGGCCCGCGCTTGGCCGTGGAGGCGCAGCAGCAGCGCCTCGATGCAGCCCAGCGCCGCGGCGCGGGCGGTCGCGAGGCTGACGCCTCGCTCCGCGACGATGCGCAGCGCGGCGAGGACCAGGTCCGGCCCATGCGCGAAGCGCGGCGCGATCGGCGCGAAACGGCGGGCGAATTCGAGCAGCCCGGCATCGTCGCCCGGCCCCGTGATCCGGTCACCGAAACGGGCGGGGAAGAGCGGCGAGCGGATATGGGCGAGCAGCGCGCGCTCCAGCGCCGTCACCTCCTCGGGCTCGACGGAGAGCCAGAGCCAGAGCGGCGGCTGGTCGTCCCCGGCACCGAAGAGCAGGGCGGCATCCCCGGTGGCGGGGGTGGAGTCGGCAGCGGTTGCATCGGCGACGACCGGGCCTGGGCCGTGCCGACCGGCGGCGCCGGACGGTGCGGGCGGCAGGGAGCTGTCC
>JADGHI010000697.1 GCA_019689515.1 Acetobacteraceae bacterium
GCGCCGTCTGCCGGGGCGCTTCGTGGCGGAATGGGGTCGGCCGCATGCGTCCGACGAGAGCGGGAGGGCGGCGCCGTGAGCATGCGCGAGACCGCCATCGCGGCGCTGCACGGCCGGCTGCAGACGGCGCTTGCCACCCGCAACCCCGCCCCGCTGGTCCTTCGCAACGAGACCGTGCCGCAGCGCCTGCCGCCCGGCGGCCTGGTGGTCCTGCGCGACGGCGAGACGGTGGAGGAGACGGCGATCCTCTCGCCGCTCGCCTGGGCCATCGAGCACCGCGCCGAGGTGGAGGTCACCGTCGCGGGTCCGACGCCCGCGGCTCGGAACGCTCTGCTCGACGCGCTCCTGGTGGACGTCGCCGCCGCCGTCACCGCCGACCGCACCCTCGGCGGCGCGGTGGAATGGGCGCAGCCCGGTGCTCCCGCCTCTGAGGACGTTGAGTTCGAGGGCGCCGCCGCCGCCCGCGCTGCCTCGATCCCCGTCGCGCTGTTCTTCACCGTCGTTGGCTCACCGCTGGCCTGACGTTTCCCTTTCCCGCTGATCCCGGAGATTCCCGATGCCCCGTGCCATCGGCGCCAATTGCCGCCTGCTCATGATCCCCGAGGCGACCTACGGCACCGCGCCCGCGGGCGACTGGCTGCGCATGCCCTTCCTGTCCTGCGACCTTGGTGCCGAGCAGCCGCTGCTCGATGCCGATGTCATCGGCGTCGGCAGCAGCCGCGATCCGGCGGCACCCTTCCTCGACACCGTCACCGTGCAGGGCCAGGCGGTGGTGCCGGTGGACCTCGTCAATATCGGCCACTGGCTGCGGCTGCTGCTCGGCCCGCCGACCACCACCGGCACCAGCCCGAACTTCATCCACAGCTTCGGCTCGGGCGCGGCGGCGCTGCCGTCGAACAGCGTCGAGATCGGCTACCCCGACGTGCCGAGCTACGACCTCTGCACCGGCGTGCGCGCCGACACGCTGGAGATCGACTTCTCGCCGACGGGACCGGCCACCGCGACCTTCGGGCTGATGGGGCAGGGCTCGACGCGCGGCGCCTCGAGCGCCGGCGGCACGCCGACCAGCGCCGCCTACACGGCCTTCCACAAGGCGCAGGGGGCGATCAGCCGGAACGGCTCCGCCCTGGCGCAGGTGACCGGGGCGCGGCTCACCTACGCGAACGGCATGGAGATGGTGCGCACCATCCGCGCCGACCGGAAGGTCGAGGGCGTGGACCCCGGCATCGCGCGCGCCACCGGCCAGATCACCGCGCGCTTCGCGGACACCATGCTGCTGACCCAGGCGCAGGACAACGCGCCGGCGGAGTTCGCCTTCGGCTACACGATCGACGCCGACCGCTCGCTCACCTTCACCCTGCATGAGGTCTACCTGGCGCTCGCCAAGACGCCGGTCGAGGGGCCGGCCGGCGTCGAGGCGAGCTTCGAGTTCCGCGCCGCCTACAACGCGACCGCCGCCCGCATGATGACCGCCGTGCTGAAGAACCAGCAAGGTGCGAGCGAGTACGCATGATACCAGCATACAATGCCCAGCGCCTCCAGCTGTAGGCGAGCGTGCCCTAGGAATGTGCCGCGCTGCTACGTGATGTGGCGCTGCCTCTCGTTCCTCCGATGCGGATGCGGGAAATGGTCCCTCACGTACTTCCGCCACTTCCAGGGCTTTCGGCCTCCCCGCGATATCAGTGCGTGCTCGGCCGCGCTTCCAGCGCATCCAAGCAGCTTGGCCAAATGGTCTACGACTTCGCAGAACTCGTCATAGCGCTTTCGGTCGTTGTCGGGGCCAACCCAGCCGGCACGCGATACCTTTACGACTTCCCGCCCGGTCAGAAGGTTCACGGACTTCGCCGTCCATTGGTCCATGATGTAGGCATCAGGCTCCTGGCGCAGAAAGAAAAGCAGCTTGGTGAAGTACGGTGCACCAACGCCAGGGAACCTCTTCTCCACCTGCAGTTCGTGCAGGACCGCAAAATCTTCGCCACGCGTCCGCCGGGATGAGCGGATTCCTTCAAGGATGGCCATCCAGGATGTCTGCGCCTGCCATGCGCGGCTAGCGTGAAGGCGGTGCATGCCGCCCCAGGCTGCGATTGCCAGGAATGCGACGGGGGTGTCCGCGTCCGCGCAAAATTCACGTAGGCGATCCCGGCACAAGGCTGTTTCGGGGAGCTTGTCCAGTATCGTGACGGGGAGAGACGGGCGTAGGCTAGGCTCAGGACTCACTAATTGAGCCAGAAGGTGACGGCGGCGGCGAGGGTGATGGCGGAGAAGAAGGTGTGTGCGCATCGGTCGTAGCGCATG
>JADGHI010000037.1 GCA_019689515.1 Acetobacteraceae bacterium
GATCCCGGCAGGCCGGGGATGGAACGCGGCCCGCCCGACTTGCCCCGGCTGCCTGGGCCCCTCATCTTCGTTCCAGGCTCTCCATGCGGAGTCCGCTCGCCGTGATCGCCTTGCCGCCGCCCAAGCCCGAGGTCCTCGCCCGCCGTGACGAGATCGTCGCCGCGCTGCGCGCCATTGTCCCCGGCGAGGGCGTCATCGCCGACCCGCTCCGCCTCAGGCCGTACGAGACCGACGGCCTGACGGCCTACAGGCAGCCCCCGCTCGCCGTCGTGCTGCCGACCAGCACGGAGCAGGTCGCCGCCGTGATGCGCTACTGCCATGAGAACGGCATCCGCGTGATTCCGCGTGGCGCCGGCACCTCGCTCTCTGGCGGCGCGCTGCCGCTCGCGGATGCGGTAGTGATCGGCCTGATGCGGATGAACCGCATCCTGGAGGTGGACTACGACAACCGCCTCGCCGTGGTGGAGGCGGGCGTGACCAATCTCGGCATCACCGCCGCCGTCGCGTCCGAGGGCTTCTTCTACGCGCCCGATCCGTCCTCCCAGCTCGCCTGCATGATCGGCGGCAACGTGATGATGAACTCGGGCGGCGCGCACTGCCTGAAATACGGCGTCACCGCCAACAACCTGCTTGGCGTGAAGTTTGTCACCGCCGAGGGCGAGGTGGTCGAGATCGGCGGTCGCCACCTCGATGCCGCGGGCTATGACTGGCTCGGCCTCATCACCGGCAGCGAGGGCCAGCTCGGCATCGTCACCGAGGTGACGGTGCGCATCCTGCGCAGCGCGGAGGGCGCGCGGGCGATGCTCGCCGCCTTCCGCTCCGTCGAGGTCGCCGGCGCGGCCGTTGCCGCCATCATCGGCAGCGGCATCATCCCCGTCGCGCTGGAGTTCATGGACCGCCCCTGCATCCATGCCTGCGAGGCATTCGCCCATGCCGGCTACCCGCTGGACGCCGAGGCGATGCTGATCATCGAGGTCGAGGGCAGCGAGGCCGAGCAGGACATGCTCCTCGGCCGCATCAAGGAGATCTGCGGCCGCTTCGACCCGATCTCGCTGAAGGTCGCGCAGACGGCCGAGGAGAGTGCGGCGATCTGGAAGGGCCGCAAGGGCGCCTTCGGCGCGGTCGGCCGCATCTCCCCCGACTATCTCTGCATGGACGGCACCATCCCGACCTCCGAGCTGCCGCGCGTGCTCGGCCGCATCGGCGAGATGAGCCGCGAATACGGCCTGCAGGTCGCCAACGTGTTCCATGCCGGCGACGGCAACCTCCACCCGCTGATCCTGTTCGACGCCAACGACCCGGAGAGCACGCGCAAGGCGGAGACCTTCGGCGCGGACATCCTTAAGCTCTGCGTCGAGGTCGGCGGCTGCCTGACCGGCGAGCACGGCGTCGGCGTCGAGAAGCGCGACCTCATGCCCGTGCAGTTCGCGCCACACGAACTCGCCCAGCAGCGGCGGATCAAGAGCGCCTTCGATCCGGACTGGCTGCTCAACCCCTCCAAGGTCTTCCCGCTGGAGGGCGACGCAGGCGCCGTGCCCGGCCAGCCGCTCGCCCGCGCGGCATGAGCGCGGCACTGCTCGCGCCGGCCTCGGAGGAAGAGGTCGCCCGGGCCGTCGCCGCGGCTGTCGCCGCTGGCGAGCCCCTCGCGATCGAGGGCAACGGCAGCAAGCGTGCCTTGCTGCGCCCGGTCCAGGCGGCGCGCACCCTCTCGACCCGCAATCTGACGGGCATCACGCTCTACAGCCCGGAGGAGCTCGTCCTCTCCGCCCGCGCCGGCACGCCGCTGCCGGAGATCGAGGCGGCGCTGGCCGAGAAGGGCCAGCACCTGATCGCCGAGCCGCCCGACACCCGCGCCCTCTTCGACACCGATGCGCCAGCGACCCTCGGCGGCGTGGTCGCCGCCAACCTCTCCGGCCCGCGCCGGATCGCCTGGGGGGCGATGCGCGACCACGTGCTGGGCGTGCGCTTCGTCAACGGTGCGGGCGAGGTGATCCGGTCCGGCGGCCGGGTGCTGAAGAACGTCACCGGCCTCGATCTCGGCAAGCTACTCGCCGGCAGCTACGGGACGCTCGGTGTGCTCACCGAGATCACGCTGAAGGTGCTGCCCGCGCCGGAGTCCACGGGGAGCCTGGCGCTGCGCGTCCCCGACCTCGCGGCCGGCGTCCGCGCGCTCTCGGCTGGCCTCGGCAGCCCCTTCGGCCCGACCGGCGCGGCGCTGCTGCCGCAGGGCGCCCCGGCGCTTGGCCTCGAAGGCGTGACGGCGCTGCTGCGTATCGAGGACTTCGCCGAGTCGGTCGCCTACCGGCTCGGCCGGCTGCGCGATCTCCTCGCGCCGGCGCTGGGCACGCCGACCCTGCTCGACGCCGGGACCAGCCGCACCCTGTGGCGCATGGTGCGCGAGGCAAGCCTGCTTGGCGCCACGGCCGCCGAGGCAATCTGGCGCATTTCCGTCCCCCCGACCGCGGGCCCCGTGGTCGCTGCCGCCCTGCGCGAGGAATTCGGGGCGCGGCTGCTGCTCGACTGGGGTGGTGGCCTGGTCTGGGTCGCCGGGCCGGCCACAGAGGCGGCGCATGCCGCCGTCGTCGCCGCGGCCCGTGCTGGCGGCGGAACCTGGACCCTGTTCCGCGCCCCCGAGCCCCTGCGCGCGGCCGTGGACGTCCTACCGCCCGAACCGCCGCCGCTCGCCGCCATCGCCGCGCGGGTGAAGGCGGCGCTCGATCCGAAGGGCGTGCTCAATCCGGGCCGGATGCGCGCTGGCTTCTGAGCGCGCCGGCATCCGATCGCGCCGGGCCCGTTTTCGTTGCGTTCATTGATTGCGAATCATGCTGCTTGAGCAAGCGATACGTGTTATAGTTCGCTGCAACTCCACCTGGAGTTTCAGGGGTGATGGCGCGGACCGTCCTCGTCGGCCTCACGCTCGTCTTCACCGTCTTCCCGGCCCTCGCGGGTTTGGGGCTCTGGTTCCTGTTGCCGGATCCGCGGGCGCTGCTCGACTCCGGGCCAGGGGAACTCGGAGCGCTGCTCGCCGGCCTCTTCGCCCCGCCGGCGCTCGCCTTCCTCGCCGCCGCCCATCTGCTCCAGCGGCGTGAGCTCGGCCTGCTGCGCGACGCCGTGGCCCGAAGCGTCGAGGCGCTGACACTCCAGCAGCAGCAGCTCGGTGTCGCCATCCGCGAATACCGGGCCCAGACGGAGGTGCTGCGCGCCCAGGGCGAGGCCGTCCAGGAAGGCATACGCGTCGGCCGCCGCCAGATCGACGCGATCGGCCAGCACATGCAGGAGACGCGCGCCCTGCGCCTGACCGCCGAGTGGGACCTCACGGTGCGCGAGCTGACCATGCTGCTCACCGCCATGTTCCGCCTCGCCTTCGGGTGGCGCCGGGTGGGCGGCGATCCGGACGAGCCGACGCTTGAGGAAGTGCCGCTGCCCGGCCCGGAGGAACTGGCGCTGCGCATTCTGCGGATGCTGCCGGCCTCGCCGCGCGAGGGTTGGACGCTCGAGATGGACCCGCGCTTCGCCCGCCACGCCCGTCGTTACATGGAGGTGTATGAGCGCTTCCTGGCACGGCTGCCGGAGCGAGCCGCGGGCGGTGGCGGCGGGATGGTCGATCGCGACTTCTTCGAGGCCTCGATCTACGGACAGATCCACGCCCGGCTCTCGCTCCTGCCCCGGCCCGCCGAAGCGGAGGCGGAGCTCGGCGCCGCCGCCGACTGAACCGCGAAGCGTCCGGCCGCGGTCCAGCGTCGCGCCATTTCCTGCCAGAGCGTCTGACCGCCCCGGCCGGGCTGCTGGCGCTCCTCCGGCGCCCATTCCGCACCGACCCGAGGCGGCGCGCCGTAAGACACCACTCGCTCCTGGGCTGGTTGCATCATGCGGGTGTCCCCCCTTCGGACGAGCCCATCAGATCGGCGCGGATGGGCACGGGAAGGGCCGGTCCGGGGCAGGGGCGTGGCAGTGTGGGGCGAAAACGTGGCCGACCGTCCGCCCGTCGGTCCCACGCGATTGGCCGCGCGCGCAGCCTGCCGCTACTACTGGGGCAGGGCGGGCAGGCGTGATGCCGTGCGCGCTCCGCGAGGTTCAGCGATGCAGACCAGCTTCACGCCCGAGCAGCTCCGCGATCCGGACATGCGGGAATCCAACCGGATCCTTCGCACCTGCGTGCATTGCGGCTTCTGCACCGCGACCTGTCCGACCTTCGTCCTGCTCGGCGACGAGCTCGATTCCCCGCGCGGGCGCATCTACCTCATCAAGGACATGCTGGAGAGCGGCCGCCCCGCGACGCCGGAGGTGGTGACGCATATCGACCGCTGCCTGTCCTGCCTCTCCTGCATGACCACCTGCCCCTCGGGCGTGCACTACATGCACCTGGTGGACCACGCGCGGCGCCACATCGAGGAGACATACCGCCGCCCGCTCCCCGAACGCCTGCTACGGCGCCTGCTGAGCCTGCTGCTTCCCTATCCGGGCCGCTTCCGCGCGGCATTGGGCGGCGCCCGGCTCGGGCGGATGCTGGCCGCGCTGGTACCCGGAACCTCGATGACGGCCGAGCGGCTGCGTGCGATGTTCCGCCTCGCCCCCAGCGCCTTGCCGGCGCCGAGTCCGATGCAGCGCCCACAGGTGCATCGCGCGGAAGGGAAGCGTCGTGGCCGCGTCGCGCTGCTCACCGGCTGCGCGCAGCAGGTGCTTGCCCCTTCGATCAACGAGGCGACGATCCGCCTGCTCACCCGCATGGGCGTCGAGGTGGTGGTCACGCACGGTCAGGGCTGCTGCGGCGCGCTCGACCACCACATGGGCCACCACGCCCCGGCGATGCGCCTCGCCCGCGCCAACATCGCGGCCTGGAGCGCGGAGATGGAGGATGGCGGGGAGGGGCTGGACGCGGTGGTCGTCAACGCCTCGGGCTGCGGCACGATGGTGAAGGACTACGGCTTCCTGTTCCGCGAGGAACCCGCGCCCTGGGCGGAACGCGCGGCGAAGGTTGCGGCGATCGCGATGGATGTGAGCGAGGCGCTGGAACGCTTCGGCTACGCGCCGACGCGCGAGCCGCCCGGGCTCACGGTCGCCTATCATGCGGCGTGCAGCCTCCAGCACGGGCAGAAGATCACCGCGCTGCCGAAGGACCTGCTGAAACGCGCCGGCTTCGCGGTGAAGGAGCCGGCGGAGGCGCATCTCTGCTGCGGCTCCGCCGGGACCTACAACCTGCTGCAGCCGGAGATCGCCGGGAAGCTGCGCGAGCGCAAGCTCGGCCATCTGGAGCGCACGCACGCGGACCTGATCGCCACCGGCAACATCGGCTGCCTAACGCAGCTTACGGGCGGTGCATTGCCCGTGGTGCACACGGTGGAGCTGCTCGACTGGATGGCGGGCGGGCCGGAGCCCGGCGCGGTGGCTCAGGCGCGGCGGGCTCGTCGGGAGGCGATGGCCGAGCAGGGCGCTCGCTGACATCGCCGATCAGGGCCGAGCCGGCGGCCCGGCCGGCCGCGCGCTGTCGTCCGGCCGGCCGCCGCGCCATTTCCGCGCGGCGAGGCCTGTTTCTGCTGGCGCCGTTGCTATTGCGGCAATCCGGGCCACCGCTGGTGGCACCGCGTGTTGCTCGAAGCCGCCGCGCCCCGCCGTTGCCTTGGCTCCAAGGAACGCCGCTGAGGCAGCGCCTCAGCTTGTCGGCGATCCCGCGCTCACCTCCTGCCCCTCGGTGCGCGCCGTCACGCGGCCCTCCGGTAGCGGGATGAACTCCACATCGTCGCCCGGGATCTTGCCGAACCGCCCAGCCTTCCAGTCGGCCTTCGCCTGCTCGATGCGCTCGCGCGAAGAGGAGACGAAGTTCCAGAAGATGTAGCGCGGCCCGTCCATCGCCGCCCCGCCGAGAAGCAGCAGGCGCGCGCCCTCGGGCCGGGCCCCGCGCAGCGCGATCGCGTCCCCGGCGCGGAAGAGCAGCATCCGCCCGGCCTCGAAGCGTGTGCCCGCGACCTCGACCACGCCTTCCACAACATAGGCCGCGCGCTCTTCGTGCTCCTCCGGCAGCGGCAGCGCCGCGCCCGGGGCCAGTGCGACATCGGCATAGAACAGCGGCGAGGTGATGGCGACCGGCGCGCGCAGCCCCCAGGCCTCCCCCGCCACGAGGCGCAGGCGCATCCCGTCCTCATCCGCGACAGGCAGGCTGGCGGCGTCATGGTGCGCGAAATCCGGCGCCACCTCCTCGGCCGATTTCGGCAGCGCGACCCAGGACTGGATGCCGAACAGGCGGTTGCGGCGGACGCGCAGCGCCGCGTCCGTGCGCTCGGAATGGGCGATGCCGCGCCCCGCCGTCATCCAGTTCACGTCGCCTGGGACGATCGCCTGGTGCGAGCCGAGGCTGTCGCGGTGCAGGATCTCGCCCTGGAACAGGTAGGTGACGGTGGCCAGGCCGATGTGCGGATGCGGCCGCACATCGAGGCCCTGGCCGACGAGGAACTCGCCCGGCCCCATCTGGTCGAAGAAGATGAAGGGGCCGACCATCTGGCGTTCGCGCGCCGGAAGGGCGCGGCGCACTTCGAACCCGCCCAGGTCGTGGGCGCGCGGCAGGAGCACCAGTTCGACCTCAGGCGGCGGCTGCGTCGCGGGGCTGCTCATCAGGGGGGCTCCTCGGGCATTCAGGGCAGGAAACCGCCGATCCGCCGGGCATGCGGCTCGGCTGGACGGGGACAGGCCGGAGGCAGTCCGCTCAACGGGCGGGCCCGTCTTCGCGGCGTGCCGGCGCCGCCGACGATGCCGCGCGCCTGAGCAGCGCCGAAACCTCGGCATCCTCGATCTGCCGGAAATCGTCGTAGAAGGAGCCGACAGCGCCGAGGAATTCGGGCTCCTCCAGAAACACCGCCTCGTCGCACTGCGACCGCAGCGCCTCGGCGGTCGGGCGTGCCGCCACCGGCGCGGCAACGACGCGGCGTGCGGCGCCGGCGCGCTCCAGCGCCAGCAGCGCCGCGCGGACGGTCGCACCGGTGGCGATGCCGTCGTCCACCACGATGGCGACGCGTCCATGGGGCGAGACCGCCGGCCGTTCCCGCAGCCACAGGCGCCGCCGGCGGTCGATCTCGCCGAGCAGCCGCGCCGCCTCCATCGTGACGAAGTCCGGCGGCACGCCGACCAGGGCGGCGACGTCCTCGTTCACCACGGTCTGCGGCGGATCGCCCTCCACGACGGCGCCGAGCGCGAGTTCGGGCTGGCCGGGCGCGCCGATCTTGCGCACCAGCATCAGGTCGAGCGGTGCGCCCAGCGCTTCGGCGATCGGCAGAGCAACGGGCACGCCGCCCCGCGGAAGGGCGTACACGACCGGATTTGTGCCCCGGAGGTGCCGCAGGCGCTCGGCGAGCCGTCGTCCGGCCTCGGTACGGTTGCGGAATTTCGTCACAGCAGGCCACGATCCTCGCCGAGCCGGGTGGCGAACCAGTCTCGCGCGAGCGCGACGGCGGTGTCCAGCGTGCCCGGCTCCTCGAACAGGTGGCTCGCGCCCTGCACGACCCGGACCTCGACCTCGCACCTCATATGCGCCGCCGCCGTGCGGTTCAGCTCCAGCACCTCCCGGTCGAGGCTGCCGACGATCAGCAGCGTCGGTGCGCAGACATGCGGCAACATCTCGGCCCCCGCGAGATCGGGGCGCCCGCCGCGCGAGACCACCGCGCGCACCGGATCGGGGTGCAGCGCCGCCGCGGCCAGCGCCGCCGCGGCGCCGGTAGAGGCTCCGAAATAGCCGATCGGCACCGCCCCGCCCGCGCCGGCCGGCGAGGTCAGCCAGTCGGTCGCGTTCATCAGCCGTTGCGCGAGGAGAGGGATGTCGAAGACCTTGTGCCGGTCCTCGGCCTCCTCCGACCGCAGCAGGTCGAAGAGCAGCGTGCCGAGCCCGGCCTCGCGCAGCGCGTCGGCGACGAAGCGGTTGCGCGGGCTGAAGCGGGAGCTGCCGCTGCCATGGGCGAACACCACGACGCCGGCGCCGGTTTCCGGCGGCGCGTAGTGTCCGCCCAGGCCGAAGGGCGGGATCGAAACCTCCATCGGCTCGCGCCGCACCGCTTCCATCCGCACCTCCTTTACGCGATGGAGAGGGAAGTCCCGCCCGGGTGACATGGGGCGGCGGGCGGCTGGCCGGAGACGGGACTCGGCTCCGGGCCGGGCGCCTCCGGGGTCCGCTGCGGCGACCGTCGCGGATGGTAGTGTGGAAAGCCGGGGGAATCCGGGGGCGGAGGCGGTTCGGCCTTCCGAGACTGCATCATGCGAAGCGCTCGCTCCGTCTCCGAACCGCCGAAGAGCGGCCGCCGGTCGGCCATTGCCCGCCGGCGGCCGCTCTCAGCCGCGTTGGCCTCAGGCACCCAGCTCCAGGCGTGGCCCGCCGATCTGCGAGTGCAGCCCGCCCGGGCGGGAGATTCCTGCCAGCGCCTCGCCGGCGGGATGCGGACCCTCGCCCATGGCGATGTCGGCCAGCGAAATGATGCCGACGAGGCGCTTGTCGCGCGTCACCACCGGCAGGCGGTGCACCTGGATATCGCCCATGTTGTGCGCGACGCGCTCGATGTCCTCGTCCTCGAAGCAGTACATCACCTCGGGCGTCATCACCTCGCGCACCTGGGTGTCCGGGCCCTTGCCCTGGGCGATGGCGCGGATGGCGATGTCGCGGTCCGTGATCATGCCGATCAGCCGGTCGCCATCGGCGACCGGGAGGACGCCGGCGTCGATCTCGCCCATGGTCCGGGCGACATCCTGGATCGTCTCGTCGGGGTGCGCGAGCCGCACGTCGCGCGTCATCTTCTCCTTGACCTTCATGCTCCGCCTCCTCTTTCCCTCGCTCACCCCGTCGCCAGGCGACGGCGGCGTGCCCTCGAGCGGCCAGAACTCCCTGATCGGTCGCGGCAGCGTGCCGACCGCCTTGAGCACCTGGCCGCGGTCGAGATGGCGTGAGAGCACCCGCAGCACGGCGCGGGTGGCGTCGCGCACATTGATCGGCCGGATGCCGTCCAGCTTCTGGTCCACCCGCGCGAGGAACCCGTCGAGGTCGCGCGTGCGGTCCGGCTGACCTGCCGGGTGCCACTGGTCGTAATAGGCGCCGCGCACCAGCAGCGGCAGTTGCGCGCCGAGATGCGCGGCGAGTTCGATCGGGAGGCGGTCGCGCAGCGTGCGCAGGACCGCCGAGAGCGCCCGCCAGGCAACCTGGCGGTCCGGCCCGAGCTCCGCCATGATCTCGTCGAGCCAGACATGCGTGGTCTGAAGCGTCCGGTCGAAGACCTCGACGCCGTTGGCAGGCATGGCGTCGCTTCCCTCTTTCCCGATCGGGGCCGCCGGCGCCGGCTGCGCCGGACGGCCGCCATGTGGTTTGAGACGAACGCCGCCCGCCGAGGGCGGTTCGTGGCGGCACCAAAAGAGGCCGGCGGCGCCCTCGCGCGGCGCCCGCGCGGACCGCGGGGGTTCCGCTTGGCTGGTGGCCCGCATGGGGTCGGAGAGGTTCAGGGAAGGTGCGAAGGGCCAAGCGGCCAGGCTCGCCCTTGCAGGACAGGGGGCAGGGGTGGATAAGCGCGCAGCGGCGCTGGCGGAGCGACCCGGCTGGTCAACCGCGCCTCGCGCATGAAGCAGGGAGTTGGCGGCCCCGACCCGCGGGAGGGCACTGGTGCGATTGGTCTTCGCCGGCCACGAGATGGACCTGCGCCGCCAGGAGTTGCGCCGCGCGGACGGCGAGGTCGTGCATGTCGAGCCGCAGGTGTTCGACCTGCTCGTGCACCTGGTGCGCAACCGGGACCGGGTCGTCAGCAAGGACGAGCTGTTCGAGACGATCTGGCAGGGGCGGATCGTCTCCGAGGCGGCGCTGAGCAGCCGGATCAACGCCGCGCGCAAGGCCATCGGCGACGACGGCGACCGGCAGGAGCTGATCCGCACCATCCACCGGCGCGGCTTCCGCTTCGTCGGCGAGGCGCGCGAGCTTGAGGACCCGGACGGTGGCGCCGCCTCCGGACCTTCTCCGGCGGAGACAGTCGCGGCGGTGCAGACCGGCCCGGCGGCAGGGGGCGGCCGCGCCGATGCCGGGGTTGCCTCGCCTCCGCTCGCCGGACGTGGCGACACCGCCTCCCGCAAGCCGTCCGTCGTCGTCCTGCCCGTCGCCAATCTGAGCCAGGACCCGGACACCGAATATTTCGCCTACGGGCTGACCGAGGACATCATCCGCCAGCTCGCGCAGAATCCGTGGCTCGACGTGCTGAGCCGCCATACCGCCGTGCAGTTCCGCGGCCGGGACGTGGACGCGCGCGAGATCGGCACGGCGCTCGGCGTGCGGTACCTCGTGCAGGCCAGCGTGTGGAAGCGCGACGAACGGGTGCGCATCACCGCCGACCTCATCTGCGCCTCGACCGCGCGGCAGCTCTGGTCCGAGCGTTACGACCTGCGGCTGGCCGACATCTTCGACATCCAGAGCGCGATGGCGCAGCAGATCGCTGCGGTGATCGAGCCCGAGCTCGGGCGCGTCGAGCGCGAGACCGCGGCGCGCAAGCCGCCCGGCAACCTCGACGCATGGGATTGCTACCAGCGCGGCCTCTGGCATCTCTGGGGCTTCACCACGCCCGGACTTGCGGAGGGCGAGGCGATGTTCCGCCGCGCCATCGAGCTCGACCCGGGCTTCGCGCGGGCGCATGGCGGCCTCGCCTATGTGCTGCTGCAGAGCGCGATCATGCGCGACCCGGAGGAACGCCCTGCGCTCATCGAAGAGGCGATGCGGTGTGCCCGCAGGGCGGTCGCGCTCGACGAGCGCGACTGCATGAACCAGTGCGTGCTCGGCCGCGTGCACACGATGCAGGGCAACCCGGAGGAGGGGATCGCGGCGCTGGAGCTTGCGATCCAGCTCAACCCGAGCTTCGCGCAGGGGTATTTCGCCCTGGGCCACGCGATGATCGCGTGCGGGCGCGATGAGGAGGGGATCGCGCTGCTCGAGCGCGCGACGGAGCTGAGTCCGCGCGACCCCCACCTTTTCTCCTTCCACGACCTGCGGGCGACGGCGCACTTCTCGCTCCGCGAGTACGAGGCCGCGCGCAACTTCGCGCGGCGCGCGGTGCGCCTGCCGAATGCGAGCTACCGCCCTTTCGCGACGCTCGCCGCATCGCTCGGCCAGCTCGGCAGGACGGAGGAGGCGGCGCCGGTGCTGGAGGAACTGTTCGCCCGCAAGCCGGGCTACAGCTGCGCCTATGCGCGCGGCGACCTCCACTTCTACGTCAACGATTCGCTGGTCGAGCGCTTCATCGAGGGGCTGAGGCTGGCCGGCGTCCCCGAGGAGGCGGTGCCCGCGGAGTCGGCCGCCGCGACCGGCGAGGCGCTTGCGCGGCGTGCCCGGCCGCCTGCCGGCGCCGCTGATGCCACGCCGATGCGAGGGCGCTAGGCGGCTCCGGCGAGTCCTATCCGGCGCACGCCGCGAGATATTGCGGTGAAGCCGGCGCTTCCCCGGAGACCTCCTGGAGATCCGCCCGCTGCAGCGGCACGGTGTAGGTCGTCGCCTTGCCGGTGAGGCACAGCGCGCCGCTCGCGTCGCGCACGCTGGTTTCGAGCGTGCAGATCGCCTTGTCGTCGCGCACCGAGGTCACCTCGACGCGCGCGGTGATCTCCTCGCCGACCCGCACCGCCTTCACGAAGCGCCACTCGACGCCAAGGAACACCGTGCCGGGGCCGGGCAGGTCCTCGGCGACAACCGCGTTCAGCAGGCCGGAGGTGACGCCGCCCTGCACGATCAGCCTGCCGAAGGGCGTGGTGGCGGCGAGGGCGGCGTCGAAGTGCAGCGGGTTCCGGTCGCCCGTTATCGCCGCGAACATCACGACGTCCTGCATGCCCGTGCGTCGTGTCCGCTCCGCGACCGCGCCGGGTGCCGGCTTGCCGAGCATGGTTGCCGCCCAGGGATCGGCGGCGGGGGCGGTGGAAGAGGCGGTCTTCATGCGGCGATCTCCTCTACGAAGTGTGTGCCGGCCGGCGGGGCTAGGCCGAGCGCGGCCAGATACTCGACCTCCGGCCGCATCGCCTTGTTGAGGGCGAGGTGGTGGCGCTTCACCGTCTCGATGTCCCATTCGAAGGAGGCGATCTCCTCCGTCGCCTCGAACAGCGGGAGCGAAAGGGCATCGCGCGTCCGCTCATAGGCCGCGAACGCCTCCTCCGTTCCCTCCGCCGCGGCGGCGGCGAGCAGCTCGGCGTCGCGGAAGGCGTCGGTGATGCCGTGCGCGGTCAGCGGATCCTTGAAGTAGCCGGCGTCGCCGACGAGCGCCCAGCCGGACCCGAAGGGCCGCCGCAGGAAGCCCCTTCGCCCCGCGAAGGCCAGAAGCCGGCTCTCCTGGTGCGCTCCGGCCACCGCCTCGGCCAGCGCAGGCGAGACCTCGGCGAGCACCTGGCGGAACCCGGCCGCCATGTCCTGGCGCAGCGTGTCGCGGAACCGCGCCGGCGGCACGGCGACGAAGACGCAGTGGGCTCCGCCGTTGGTCGCGATCGCGCCGGCGCTCGCCCCTTGCCGGAACAGCCAGTGATAGGCGTTGCGCCAGCCGAGGCCGGACCAGTAGCCATAGATCGCCGCCGTCGTGTGCCGCGCCACCCGCGGGCCCCGCGCCCCGGCCGGCCGGGCGGCGGTCGAGGCGATGCCGTCGGCGCCGACGACCAGGTCGGCGGCGATCTCGACCCGCCGCCCCTCGGGGTCGGCCAGCGCCGCGCCGGCGACGCGCCCGTCGGGGCGGCGGACGAGCTCGATCAGCGAGTATCCGTGCCGGATTTCCGCGCCGGCGCCCCAGGCCGCGTCCACGAGCAGGGGGTCGAGCACGGTCCGGCGCGGCGCGTAGAGCGCATCCACCCCGTCGGCCGGGCGGATCTCGATGTCCACCACCTCCTCGCCGTAATGGAAGACGGTGTTGCGCACGGCGGGCGTGTCCAGCGCGGCGAGCCGCGGCAGCAGCCCCCAGCGGTGCAGCTGCAGCACGCCGCCGCGCATCAGCGCGTGGGTGGACAGGGTGTCGCTGCCATAGGCGCTGCGGTCCACCGCGAGCACGCGCATCCCGCGCCGTGCCATCAGCATCGCCGTGGCCGCGCCGGCGCAGCGCGCGCCGATCACGAGGGCGTCGTAGCTCCCGTTGCTCCTGATGCGCATTGCAGGGGCTCCTTTCGCTAGGCCGCGGCGCGGCTGGGGGTGGAGAGGTGGCGGAGCAGGTGCGTGGCCAGCTCCTCGGCATCCGCGCCGGTGCCGTCGAGGAAGCTCGACTTGCGGCGGCGCAGGAAACGGAGGCCGAGCACGTAGAGGCCCGGCAGCGGCGTCACGCCGCCCTCGTGGACGATCTCGCCGGTCGCGGGGTCGAGCGCGCCGGGCAGCGGCTTCAGCCAGCGGTAGTCGCGTGCGTAGCCGGTGGCCCACAGCACGGTGCCGATGCCCTCGGCCACGAGGTCGAGCGTGGCGGGCGAGGCGGGCAACTCGATCGGCCGCAGCGCCTCCGGGTCGCGCGGCGCGCCCATGGCGTCGGCCAGGGCGTCGATCCGCGCCGCGAGGCGTTCGAGCGTGCGCTGCGCCGCGCCGATGGTCTCCGCCAGGTCGTCCCGCAGGCGCAGCATGGTGCCCTCGATGCCGATGCTGCGGCCGAGGACGCGCACGCCCTGCGCGTGCAGCACGGCGAGGTCCAGGCTGCGTCCCCGCGGATCGCCGACCAGCTGCATCGAGGGCTGCGCGCGGGCGCGCGCGATGTCCCGCACCTCGCTGCAGCGCTCGTCCAGAACGCCGATGCGGTCCATCCACCAGAGGATGTCGCGCCCGCGGTAGCGCCGTGGCAGCCGCGTGTGCCGGCCGACCGAGAGGGCGACGGTCCGGCCGGCGCGCCGCAGCTCGTCGGCGATCTGCACGCCCAAGGCGGAGGCGCCGACCACGAGCACGCCGCCTTCCGGCAGGGCCGAGGGGTTGCGGTACTGCGAGGGCGTAAGCTGATGGATCGTGGGCGACAGGTGCCGCGCCATCGCCGGCACCAGCGGCACGTCGCAATGACCCGTGGCGACGACGACCGCGCGCGACCGCCAGGTGCCGCGGCTCGTCTCCACCTGGTAGTCGCCGCCGGGAGCGCGCCGCACCGCAAGCACTGTGGTCCCTTCCTCGACCGGCGCGGCAGAGGAGTGGGCGTAGGATTCGAGGTAGGCGACCACCTCCGGCATCGTCATGAAGCCGTCGGGGTCGGAGCCCTGGTAGGACCAGCCGCCGGGGAGGCGGCTCATCCAGTTCGGGGTCAGGAGGCGGAGCGAGTCCCACCGCTCGCTGCGCCAGCGCTCGCCGATGCGGCCACGCTCCAGCACGACATAAGCGACGCCGCGGCGGGCGAGGCAGTGGCTCATTGCGAGCCCGGCCTGGCCCGCGCCGATGACGACCGCGGTGACGCGCTTCATGGTGTGACGTTCCTGGAGTGGGTTGCGTCCGCCGGTCGGCTCTGCGTGGGGCCCGCGCCCCGCGCCGCCCGGTGGTGCGGCCGGCGGCTCGCCTCCGCCGCGTTTCAGGCGCCGGCGTTCACCGCGATGGAGACCGGGACGCCGTTGGTGATGACGTCGAAGACCGCCGAGCGGGCCTGGGACTGCCTGACGATCGCCGCGAGCGTCTCGGGCGGCGCGTCGCCCTTGATGTCGAACTTCACCCGGATCCCCTGGTAGCCGTTCCGGACCTTGTCCGAGAGGCCGAGGATGCCCTGGAGGTCGATGTCGCCCTCAATGGTGCAGGTCACCGAGTCCAGCTTCACGCCGCGCGCCGCGGCAATGTTGCCGATGCCGGCGGTGAGGCAGGAGGCGAGGGCGTGCAGCAGCCACTCGACCGGCGTCGGGCCGTTGTCGGTGCCGCAGAGCACGGCCGGGTGATCGCCGTCCGCCGTGAAGGCCATCTTGTGGCTGTGCTCGCCGCCGGCGCCGGAGAAGCCGGACATCGTGGTCTCGGTGTGCGTGCCGCCCATCCACTTGCCCTGGGCGCGGAACTGGAACTTCGCGAGTTCCGGCTGGCCGGCGACGACGCCGATCGTCGCGAACAGGGCGGGGGTGTCCACGCCGTTGAGGGGGACGGGGGTGCGCTTCGGGGCCGCGGT
>JADGHI010000698.1 GCA_019689515.1 Acetobacteraceae bacterium
GCGCGCCCCGCGCCCCCGGGCGCGCGCCGCCTCGCCTCGGTGGCGATCGGCCACGCCGGCGCCACCGACCTCTGGCGTCGCGGCGCGACGTCGCTCGGCCTCATCCCGACTCGCGTCGTGCCCCGCGACCGCAAGCTCACGCTCTACTACGAGCTCTACGGCCTGCGAGGCGGCGAGCGCTACCGCACCGCGATCGAGGTCGAGAAGACCGGGCTCAGGCTCTTCGGCCGCCGCACGCGCCTCACGCTCGGCTTCGACGAACAGGCCCGGCCCGCCGCCGACGGCTCCGTCCCGACCACCCGCCAGCTCGACCTCGCCCGCCTCGAGCGCGGCGACTACCGCCTCCGCGTCCACCGCGCCGACGCCGGCGGGGAGGCCGAGCAGGAGACGTCGCGCACGCTGCGGTAAGTGCTGCGCCGTCGCACTCAGCGGGATACGTGGTGCAGTGCCGAGGCCGCCGATGTCAGTCGAAACGCGCTCGACGGCGCCGTGATCTGGTGATGCCGATGAAGAAGCTACGAGCGGGCCAGCGCTTTCGGACGCTTCGGCTCCTTGTCAGCGCCACGTTAACCCCCATCGCCTGCACCGCCGGCGATCGGGGGATCGGACCGGACACGCCAGCGTCGCTGGCGGTTACTGCTTCAGGCCGCCTCGGCTAGGGCTGCCGGACGACACGTCGATCTCGAAACCAGCCCGACGGGCCAGATCCGCCTCACTTGGGCCGCGCGGTGGCTCAGCACCGATACGAACTATCACTTGCCGAACGCTCTCGGGTAGCCTCAGCAGATAGTCGGAGCGCGTGGTGTCGGTGTTTCGGATATCAATGCTGCGCTCGGACACGATCGGTATCACGGCGGCGTCGCCCGGTCGAACCTCGAGGGAAGCCGCAGGGCCAGTCGCCTGCCGGATCAACAGGCGGCCCGTCTGCTGCCGAACCGTCAGCCTGACGTTCAGTTGCGGACCGGACGGCGTAAACCACAGGACTGCAGCGGTACCCGCCGGGGTGGGACGAACAGGCGCGACCGCTCGGTCGGGTGCGGTAGCGGATTCGGTCAGTTGCATCCAGCCGCGGAGGAGCCAGGACGCCATCCAGGCACGCAACGGCCGCACGGCACCGACCACGGCGGATGCCGCGACCACGATCACAGCCGCCCGGAGCCACCCGCGCGTGCCAGCTCGAACGCCGGAACTGGGCGCGGCCGTGGGTCCGTGGACGGGCCTCCGACGCGCCGCCGGAGGATCGGAGCGCGCCAGCCATGCCGAGACCGCCCCCGCATCTCGACGGAGCGAATCGAGACGGGCGGCACACCGGGCGCATCCGGCCAGGTGCGCCCGCATCCGGGCCTGCTCATCGGCCGGGGGACGTCGTCGTGTAGCGCGAGCAGTTCGCCTTCGGAGAGATGGCCCATCACTTTCGGTGCTCCTCATGCTCGGCTTGCAGGCGCCGCGCGACCTTGCGAATCGCGCGAGCGGTCAGCGTCCCCACCGATTTCGTGGTCGTGCCGACGGCTTCGGCGATCTCGCGTTGCGTAAATCCTTCTTCCCTCACGAGCAGCGCCAACCGCTCCTTCGTGGAAAGCACCGTGAGCGCTGCGGCGAGCGCCCGTCGCTCGGCCTCGACCTCGACTCCGGCATCTGGCGCCGCGGGCGGGTCGGCTCGCGGTACGCGGTGCCTGCCAGCGAACAGGAGTAGCTGGCGACGCTTCTGAATCCGCACGCGGTCCCGGGCGAGGTTCGCCGCGACCCGAAACAGCCAGCTTCGGCTCCACTCACGAGGCGGGTGCTCGAGAAGCCGGATGAAGCTCCCCTGCGCCACGTCCGCGGCAAGATCCGGGTCCTCGGTGAGCCGAACGAGGAAGCGAAGGAGGGCATCGTGGTGCTCCTCGAAGCGCTCGCCCGTGGCGCCGTTCTCAGAAGCGGACACGAAGACCCACAATGGGAAGGCGTGGGAGGCCTCTTTCGTATCGGTTCTGCAGATTCGCCTGCATGCCGGAGGATTCGAGTGCGCCCACGGGCTCGCTGTCGACGTACACCGTGCGGTTCTCGCGAGCGAGCGCATTCTTGACCTGCAAGTAGGCGCCGTCCTCCCGGCCGAGTACGTTGCCGCTCCAGTCGACAAGCGCATCGAGGCTCGCGTATGCGGGACCGCGTTCGCTGTTCGGCGGGCCAAGCCGTGATACGAGCCCGTCGCCCGTCGCTTCCCGGACAACCCGCGTGAATGGGGCTCCGCTTGCGAAGGTGAACGCGCCACCCAGGTGTAGACCCGGCGTCA
>JADGHI010000699.1 GCA_019689515.1 Acetobacteraceae bacterium
CCGAGCGACCCGTGCGACGCCGCCAGCCCCTTCCGCCTCGCGGGAGGGGTCCGGGGCGGGGCCGGGTGCTGCCATGACCCGCCGCCCGATCATCGAGGCCTACGGGATCCACAAGCATTTCGGTCAGCTCCACGTGCTGAAGGGCGTGGACCTGGTGGTGGCCGAGCGCGAGCTGGTGTTCCTGATCGGCCCCTCCGGCTCGGGCAAGTCCACGCTGCTGCGCTGCCTGAACCGGCTGGAGGAGCCGAGCTCGGGCACGATCGTCGTGGACGGGATCGACCTGCTCGACCGGCGCACCGACATCAACAAGGCGCGCCAGCGCATCGGCATGGTGTTCCAGAGCTTCAACCTCTACCCGCATATGACGGCGCTCGGGAACATCACCCTGGCGCTGCGCAAGGTGCTCGGCCTGTCGCGGGCGGAGGCAGAGGCGCGCGGGCGGGCGGCGCTGGACCGCGTGCACCTCTCGGACCGCGCCGACCACTATCCGAGCCAGCTCTCCGGCGGCCAGCAGCAGCGCGTGGCAATCGCGCGGGCGATCGCGCTGGAGCCGCGCGTGATGCTGTTCGACGAGCCGACCAGCGCACTCGACCCGGAGCTGGTGGGCGGCGTCCTCGCGGTGATGCGCGAGCTGCGCGAGGACGGCATGACGATGGTGGTGGTGAGCCACGAGATGGGGTTCGCGAGGGCCGCCGCCGACCGGGTGCTGTTCATGGACAACGGGCTGGTGGTGGAGGAAGGGACGCCGGAGGAGATCTTCGGCGCGCCGCGCCACGAGCGCACGCGGGCCTTCATCTCCCAGATCGAGCGCCACTAGGCCCGCCATGACCGCCTGGGAACGCTTCGCCGACTCCTTCTTCAACGCCCGCGTGGCTGCGGAGTATCTGCCGAAGATCATAGACGGCTTCTGGCTGACGGTGGTGCTCGCGCTCAGCATCGTCGTCTCCGGCCTCGCCGCGGGGCTGCTGCTCGCGCTGGTTCGCTCGCTCGGCGTGCGGCCGCTGAACTGGCTCATCATCTTCGTGGTGGACCTGTTCCGGGCGCTGCCGCCGCTCGTCATCATCACCCTGCTGTTCTTCGGCCTGCCGGCGGCGGGGATGGAGCTTTCCGGCTTCGCCTCGACCTGGCTCGCGCTGTCGCTGGTGCTGATGGCCTTCTCCGAGGAGATCTTCTGGGCCGGCATCACCTCCGTCCCGAAGGGGCAGTGGGAGGCGGCGCGCTCGACCGGGCTCACCTTCCTCCAGACGCTCCGCCTGGTGGTGCTGCCGCAGGCGATCCGCCTGACCATCCCGCCGCTCACCAACCGCACCATCGCGATCACCAAGGGCACGGCGCTCGCCTCGGTGGTCGCGGTGCAGGAAATCCTGGGCGCGGCGAATGCAGGCGTCTCCTTCAGCTTCAACCCGACGCCGCTGACCCTCGGCGCGCTGGCCTATCTCGTCCTGTTCATCCCCGTGGTGGTGTTCGGCCGGTGGGTCGAGACGCGCTTCGCCTGGAGGCGCTGAGCATGTCGTGGGATGATTTCGCCTTCGCCTTCTTCAACCTTGACATCATACGCGAGGCCTCGCCGATCCTGATCCAGGGCCTCGTGCAGACCATCCTGCTGTCGCTGCTGGTGGTGCCGCTCGGGCTGTTCGGGGGGATCGTGCTCGCACTGCTCTCGACGGTGCGGAACCCACTGGTGCGCTGGCCCCTGATCGCCTGGGTGGACGTCTTCCGCGCGCTGCCGCCGCTGGTGCTGCTCGTGTTCGTCTATGCCGGCCTGCCCTTCGCGGGGCTGGAGCTGCCGGCCTGGGCGGCGGTGGCGATCGGCTTCTTCCTCAATACCGGCGCCTATTACGGCGAGATTCTGCGCGCCGGAATCGAGAGCGTGCCGCGCGGGCAGATGGAGGCTGCACGCTCGACGGGCCTGACGCGCGGCCAGGCGATGGCCTATGTCGTGCTGCCCCAGGCGGTGCGGAACGTGCTGCCCGACCTGATCAGCAACACGCTCGAGGTGGTGAAGCTGACCTCGATCGCGAGCGTGGTGGCGCTGCCAGAGCTGCTGTACCAGGCGCGCCAGGCACAGAGCGTGACCTACAACGCCAGCCCGATCGTCGCAGCGGCGGTGATCTATTTCATCCTGCTCTGGCCGGTGGTGCGACTGCTGAGCCGGCTGGAGAACCGGCAACTGGCGGCGGCGCGGGGCTAGGCCCCCCCCGCCCCCCCCCGGTGGGCGGCGGCCCCCCCCCGCCAACCCCCCACCCCCCGGGCCGGGCTCGTA
>JADGHI010000700.1 GCA_019689515.1 Acetobacteraceae bacterium
GCGCCGCATGGCCGCGGTCGGCGCGCGCTGCCTGCTGGTCGGCGAGCACCTGATGCGCCAGCCCGACGTCACCGCCGCGGCGCGGACCCTGGTGGAGGCGCTCTGAGGAGCGGCATAGCGGCGTGAGCGACGGGCAGGACCAGGGGCGGCGGCTGACGCATTTCGACGAGGCCGGCCGCGCGGCCATGGTGGACGTCTCCGCCAAGCCGGTGACGGAGCGCGTCGCCGTCGCCCGCGGCCGCGTGACGATGGCGCCGGAGACGCTCGCGCGCATCGTGGAAGGCGCGATGGGCAAGGGCGACGTCCTCGGCGTCGCGCGCATCGCCGGGATCATGGCGGCCAAGCGCACGAGCGAGCTGATCCCGCTCTGCCATCCGCTGATGCTCTCGAAGGTCGCCGTGGACCTCACCCCCGCGCCGCCGGATGCGGTGGAGATCGAGGCCACCGTCAAGCTCGCCGGCCAGACCGGCGTCGAGATGGAGGCGCTGACCGCGGTGACCGTCGCCGCCCTCACCGTCTATGACATGTGCAAGGCCGTGGACCGCGGCATGCGCATCGAGGCGGTGCGGCTCGTCCACAAGTCCGGCGGCAAGTCCGGCACCTTCGAGGCGGCATGACATGCTCTCCGTCGAGGAAGCCCGCGCCCGCATCCTCGCCGCGATGGCGCCGACCGCGCCCGAGACGGTCTCCCTGCCCGAGGCCTGGGGCCGCGTCACGGCGGAGCCGGTCGTCGCGCGCCTGACCCAGCCGCCGGCCGACGTCTCGGCGATGGACGGCTACGCCGTGCGGGCGGCGGATGCGACGGAGGGCGTGCGGCTGCGCGTCACCGGCACGGCACCCGCCGGCCATCCCTTCGAGGGCACGGTCGGCCCCGGCGAGGCGGTCCGGATCTTCACCGGCGGCTTCATGCCCGCGGGCGCCGATTCAGTCCTGCTGCAGGAGGACGCCGAGGCCGGCGCCGACGGCACCGTGCTGGTGAAGGAGACCGTGCGCCCCGGCCGCTGGGTGCGCAGGCGCGGGCTTGACTTCACCGAGGGCGAGGCGGTGATCCCGGCGGGGCGGCGCCTGACGGCGCGCGACATCGGCCTCGCCGCCGCCTCCAACCACGCCTGGATCGCGGTGCACCGCGCGCCGCGCATCGGCATCCTCGCCACCGGCGACGAGATCGCGCTGCCCGGCGACCCGATCCCGCCGGGCGGCATCGTCAGCTCCAACGCCCATGCCCTCGCCGCGCTGGTGCGCGCGGGTGGGGGCGATCCGCTCATCCTGCCCATCGCGCCGGACGACACGGCCGCAATTGCCGCCGCCGCCCGGGCCGCGCGCGGCTGCGACCTGCTGGTAACGACCGGCGGGGCGAGTGTCGGCGATCACGACCTGGTGCAACAGGCGCTGGGGCCGGAGGGATTCGCGCTCGACTTCTGGAAGATCGCGATGCGGCCGGGCAAGCCGCTGATCTTCGGCCGGCTCGGCCATACGCCCGTGCTCGGGCTGCCCGGCAATCCGGTAAGCGCGCTGGTCTGCGGCGTGATCTTCCTCCTCCCTGCCCTGGCTCGGCTCTCGGGCCTTCCCGGCGATCCGCCGCGCACCCGGCGCGCCGTGGCGGGGACGGCCCTGGCGGCGAACGACCGCCGGCAGGACTTCCTGCGCGCCCGGCTGGAGGAGCCGGCCGAAGGCGGCCCGCCGGTCGCGACGCCCTTCCCGGTGCAGGACAGCTCGATGCTGGCGACGCTGGCCCGGGCGGACGCCCTGATCCTGCGCGCCCCGCATGCCCCTGCCCTGCCGGCGGGGGCCCCCGTGGAGGTGATCGTCCTGCGCGAATTGGGGCTTTGATACGCGCGCCGACAGAAATTATTTGACGGCGAGTCGCGAACTTATATAGAACGGGCCCTGGTTGCCGGTTTGTTCCCGACGGATGCGCCGGCACCCCCTGGCCGCCTCGGGACGGGCGGGAGAGCAAGGAGTCCGCGCATGCTCACGCGCAAGCAGCTTGAGCTGCTCATGTTCATCGACCGCCATCTGCGCACGACCGGCTTCTCCCCTTCCTTCGAGGAGATGAAGGACGCGCTGAAGCTGCGCTCCAAGTCCGGGATCCACCGCCTGATCACCGCGCTCGAGGAGCGCGGCTTCCTGCGCCGCCGGGCCCACCGCGCCCGCGCGCTGGAGGTGATCCGCCTGCCCGAGCACGTCGCGCCCCGCCAGACCCCGGCACCCGCCACGGCGGGGTCCGGGATCGGGCCGGCGCCCGTCCCTGCCG
>JADGHI010000701.1 GCA_019689515.1 Acetobacteraceae bacterium
GGGGGGCGGGGGGGGGCCGCGCCGCGCCCCCGCCCCCCCCCCGCCCGATCAGCCGATCAGCGGGTCGTCCGTCCGCCCCTCCGCGGCGCCGACAGCGATGAAGTGGATCGTGGCGGCCTCCTCGTCGGTGCCGAAGGCGGCGCGGAGGTCTGGGTAGTTCGCGAGATATTGCGCCGCGTCGAACAGATCGGCCGCGCGTCCCTCCGTGCGGCCAGCGAGGATGTAGTGCGCCGCCCCTGCGTCCTGATCGGCGCCAAAGGCGGCGATCAGGTCCGGGTGGGAGGCGATGTACTGGAATCCGTCGAAGACCACGGCACGCCCTTCCGTCATTCCGAATTGCGCGAAGTGCGACCGTCCCGCTTCGGCATCCGTACCGAAGGCGGCAATCAAGTCCGGGTAGGAGGCGATGTATTCGAGCACGGTGTCGCGCCCCGTCAGCAGCGGAGCGCCGCTGCCCCACGGGAGCCTCGAGGCGCGGAGCTGATCGACCGCGCCGGTCCCGGGCCCCTGCACATCGACGGTCCCACCGAGGGCGGAGGTCTGGTCACCGCTGCGTGCACCGGCGGAGGCCGCGGTGTCCGTGCCGGCGCCGCCGTCTGGCATGTCGGACCCGCCGCCCCTGGCGGTGCCGTCGGTGCCGGCGTGCGGAGTCAGACGGAAGACCTCGCCGTCGAAATCCACCACGTAGAGCCTGCCCTGCGCGTCCTCGCCGAAGGAGGCCGGGTGGTCCAACCGCGTCCCCGGCTCGAAGGCAAGCCGGTCGGTGATCTCGGTGACCGACGCCGCCGCCGGTCCGTCGCCGCCGCGTACCAGGGCGAAGACGCGGCCGGAGCCGAAATCCGCGAACACGTAGGCGCCTTGCAGCGCGTCCCCCGGCCCGCGGTACACAAAGCCGCCGGTGACCGCGGTGCCGAGGTCGCGGCCGTAGGCGAAGAGCGGCGGCGTGAGCCCCGCCGCGTCGGCGCCGGGCGCGAAGGGAGCGGGGCCCTCGAAGCGGTTCCAGCCATAGTTCGCGCCCTGGGCGCCGAGGTCGATCTCCTCGAACCGGCTCTGGCCGACGTCGCCAATCCACAACTCGCCCGTGGCGCGGTCGAAGGAGGCGCGCCAGGGGTTGCGCAGCCCCCAGGCCCAGACCTCCGGCGCGCCGCCGCCGCCAGAGGCGAAGGGGTTGTCGGGCGGGATCGCGTAGTTGCGCGCCGGGTCGGCGGGGAAGGCATCGCCGCCGTCCACGTCGACGCGCAGCATCTTGCCGAGCAGCGACCCGGTGTTCTGACCGTTGCCGGACGGATCACCCGCGCCGCCGCCGTCGCCGGTGGCGACGTAGAGGTCGCCGTCCGGGCCGAAGCCGATCCAGCCGCCCTTGTGGTTGCTCAGCCCGTCCGGCTGGTCGATGCCGAGGACCAGCCGGCCGCTCTCCGGGTCGGCGCGGGCCAAGTCGGCGGAGGCGTGGTACTCCCGGACCTCTGTGTCACCCGCTTCGTTGGTCAGGTAGACGAAGAACCGGCCGTTCGCGGCGTAGCCGGGGTGGAAGGCGAGGCCGAGCAGCCCCTGCTCCCCCGCCGTGGCGACCGTGCCGGAGAGGTCGAGGAAGGGCTCCGGGGCGCGGGTGTTGGTGGCCAGGTCCAGCAACTCGATCCGCCCGGTCTTCTCCACGACGAAGAGGTGGGCGGGGTCCCCGGCCGGCACCGTGGCGAAGAGCGGCTGCGAGAGACCTGCGGCGACCCGGGTGGCCGCGATCGTCGCTGGGAGCACCGCGGCCCCCTGCGAGCTGGCGCTGGCGCTCGCCATCGTCGTCCCCATCGTTCTCTCCGCCCGAAGAACTCGGCGAGGATCCAACGCAGGGCGGTGGGCTGCGTTACCGGCGCCTGTGGTGAGCCTGAGAGGCGCGCCTTGCGTCGGCACGCCCCTGTTCGCCACCGAGCACCGGCGGACGCTCGTAGTCGCGCGAGCCGGCGCGACTGCCTGAGCCAGGCGAAGCTGCGCTCGGTCACCCTTCGGCGCGGGAGCACGCGGAACGTGCGTTTTGGCTTCTCCTCCAGAGCACAAGCGATTCCCGCAATTGTGGGATGTCCATTGGTACGACTGCTCAGGTCGCCCGCCCGAGACGGCATGCAGCTCGGTGTGCGGAACCGGCTCAGGCCGGGAGATGCTGGGCGGGCAGAACGATTTGATGGGACCCCAGAATCTCAGGGCCCCACCCATCTGAGCCCCTCCCCCGGGTCTTCGAGCATGCCGGGGGAG
>JADGHI010000702.1 GCA_019689515.1 Acetobacteraceae bacterium
GCATGCGGGCCCCGGAGCGGCTGCGGCCCTACACGGCGGCCTGACCCTCCGGCGCCTCCGCTGGCGGCGGGAGGGGCGGCCGGGCCCCTGCGCGACCGTGTCTCACGCGATCGCCCGGCCAGGGACCGGCCCGCTGGCTAGGCTGCCTTTCGACGTCCGTCGCCAGGGCTCCATCGCAAGCCGGAGGGCGCGTGGCGCAACGAAACCGGCCCCGCGCCCGCCCGGAGCGGCCGAATGGGCGCACACGGGCTCACGAGCAGTTGACAAACCTGCGGCTGGGGCGGCAAAGGGCCGCGCCTTTTCCTTCGCAACCCCAGCCTGCAGGACCGCCCGCGCATGGCGCTCGCCTTCCTCTTTCCCGGCCAGGGCAGCCAGGCGCCCGGCATGGGCCGGGACCTCGCCGCCGCCTTCTCCACCGCGCGCGAGGTGTTCGAAGAGGTGGACGAGGCGCTGAAGCAGCGCCTGACCCGCCTGATGTTCGAGGGGCCGGCCGAGGAGCTGACCCTCACCGCCAATGCCCAGCCCGCGCTGATGGCGGTCTCCGTGGCGGTGCTGCGCGTGCTCGAGCGCGAGGGCGGCTTCGACCTCGGCACGCGCGTCGCGCTCGTGGCCGGCCATTCGCTCGGCGAGTACAGCGCCCTGACCGCGGCGCGCGCCTTCGATCTGGCCGACGCCGCGCGCCTGTTGCGGCTGCGCGGCGAGGCGATGCAGAAGGCCACGCCGCCGGGCACCGGCGCCATGGCGGCGCTGCTCGGGGCCGAGCTCGACCAGGCGCGCGCCGTCTGCGAGCGCGCGGCCGAGGACCCGGAAACGGGCGAGCGCCAGGTCGTCGAGGTCGCCAACGACAATGGCGGCGGCCAGGTGGTGGTCTCCGGCCACAAGGCCGCGGTGGAGCGCGCGGTCGAGATCGCCAAGGCGGAGGGTATCCGCCGCGCCATGCTGCTGCCCGTCTCCGCGCCCTTCCACTGCACGCTGATGGCCCCGGCGGCGGAGGCGATGGCCGAGGCGCTGGAGAGGGTGACGATCCGCGAGCCTGTCGTGCCCGTCGTCGCCAACGTCACCGCGGCCAAGGCGACCGATCCGGCGGAGATCCGGGAGTTGCTGGTCCGGCAGGTAACTGGCACGGTGCGTTGGCGCGAGTGCGTCCAGGCGATGGCGGCGATGGGCTGCGACCGCTTCGTCGAGCTCGGCGCCGGCAAGGTGCTCACCGGCCTGATGAAGCGCCTCGCGCCCGAGGCCACGGCCTCCGCCATCGGCACGCCGGCCGAGGTGGAGGCCTTCCTGAAGTCGCTCTGAGCCCTGCGCCGCAAGGGCCGCCCGTCCGCCCGTCTGACCGGCTGGCTGGCCGGCCGGCGGCGCATCGAGGAGGACCGAGCATGTTCCGTCTTGATGGCAAGATCGCGCTGGTCACCGGCGCATCGGGGGGAATCGGCGCGGCGATCGCGCGCGCGCTGCACCGTCAGGGCGCCGCGGTCGCTCTCTCCGGCACGCGGCGCGAGGCGCTGGAGGCGCTGGCGGGCGAGCTGGGCGAAGGCGCGCTGATCGCGCCCGCCAACCTCTCCGATCCCGCCGCGCCGGCGGCGCTGGTGGAGCAGGTGGAGAAGTCGCTCGGTGCGCTCGACATCCTGGTCAACAACGCCGGGCTGACGCGCGACATGCTGGCGCTGCGCATGGGCGACGCCGACTGGCAGGCGGTGCTGGAGGTGGACCTCAACGCGCCCTTCCGCCTCGCCCGCGCGGCGCTGCGCGGGATGATGAAGAAGCGCTGGGGGCGGGTGATCTCGATCGCCTCGATCGTCGGCGTCACCGGCAATGCCGGCCAGGCGAACTACGCCGCCGCCAAGGCGGGCCTGATCGGGATGAGCAAGTCGCTGGCGCAGGAAGTCGCGAGCCGCAACATCACGGTCAACGTCGTCGCACCCGGCTTCGTGAAGACTGCGATGACCGACGCGCTCAGCGAGGCGCAGCGCGCGGCGCTGCTCTCGCGCATCCCCTCCGGGCGGATGGGTGCGCCGGAGGACGTGGCAGCGGCGGTCGTCTATCTCGCCAGCGAGGAGGCGAGCTGGGTGACCGGCCAGACATTGCACGTCAACGGCGGCATGGCGATGGTCTGATACCCCCGCCAGGGGGCCGCATAGATCCTCACTCCATGCGGTGCGCCGCAGGCGCGCCGGGGCCGCGCATGCGGCCCGCCTGCCGCCGAGGCGGCGCAACCACGCCTCGCGGCTGCGAACCC
>JADGHI010000703.1 GCA_019689515.1 Acetobacteraceae bacterium
TCGGCCTTGCGCAGCGCCGTCTCGCTGATGCCGATGCGCCTGGCCGCCTCGCGGTTCGATGGGGTCAACTCGGGCATGGCGGCGACCTCCCGCCGTGCGCGACGATGATGCGGGCCTCGTCAGAGGTGAGAAGATCGGCCCATCACCATGTCGGCGATGGGCCCGGGATCTGCGCTGCGGACCGTCAGCCCGGCACCCTGTAGATGGTGTAGGAGCCGCGGGCGCCCTCCTTGTTGGGGCCGACCTGGCGCACCCGCTCCAGGACCTCGACCGCGATCCCCTGGCGCTTCTTCAGGCCGGCGAAGAACCCGCGCACCGTGTGCGGCGCCCAGCCAGTCGCCTCGGCGATCTGCGCCACCGTGGCGCCCTCGGGCCGGCGCAGCATGGCCAGCACCTGCTCCTGCTTGGTGCCCTCGCGCGGCTTGCGAGGCGCGGCGGGATCGCGCGGGGCACGGGCCGGCTTGCCGGCCAGGGCGGCGCGGAGCCGCGCCATCGGGCCCTCGAGGGCGCCGATCATGTCGGTGTCACGGTTGGTCGCGTCCTCCCAGGCGGCGAGCACCGCCGCGGCGGCATCGCGCAGGCTGGCCCGCGGCCTGGGGCTTGGCGCCGCGAGGGCCTGGTCGAGCAGGGCGAGGTCCTCCGCGCAGGTGGCGTCGTCCGGCGCCGCAGGCGCGGCTTGGGCGGGTTCGGTGGCGCCGGCAGGGTTGTCCTGCGGTGGCGCCTCCGGCGCGCCCGTGGGCGCCGCGTCCGTCGCCGGTGCGGCGCCCTGTGGGGCCATACCGATGACGCGCAGCCCCACGTCCGTGATTTTCAGAAGGACGCTGTCGCCGTCCACCACCCAGAGGGCCTGCGCATCGTAGGCGGGGCGGTGCACCGCGATCATCAGGTCGTTCTTCAGCAGGGCCTTCGCCACCGTCTGCCGCGCCGCGGCCGGCAGGCGCGCGGGCGGCAGTGCCAGGTGGTCGGGGTGCTGCGCGGCGGCGGCCAGGATCGCGCGCTGGGTGTCGGTGAGCTTCATCCTCGGGGTCTCCGGTTCCGCACCCGACCAGCCGGGTGCCACCACCCCGAGCCCCGCAGGCCGGGCCTGACGGGGCGATGGCGGCGCCGCGTCGCGGCGTGTGGCGCGCGTCAGTCGCGTGCGGCATCGGCGGCGATGCCCTCGCTGATCACGAAGCCCGTCAGGTAGGGCAGCCCCGCGGGGATCCCCGTCTCGCGGGAGGTGCGGCGCCCGACCCGCCAGCCCATCCAGGTCGCGCTGGCCGCGGCGATGGCATCCGCGAGGCCCCGGCCCGCGTGCAGGTGGTTGGTGACTTCATCCGCGAAGTGGCGCCCGTGGCGGCTGTTGAGGAAGGCCCGCACCGAGGCGGGATCCGTCCCGGTCGCGTCGTGGATTGCGGCGAAGGTCACCGGCCACGCCTCCGCCGCATGCTCGCCCATCGTGCCCCAGAAGCCCCACGCGGTGTTCTCGGTGGGGAGGATCGTGCGGTCCGTCATCCTGGTCTCCGTCCTGCCCATGGTGTGACGGACCATTCGCGCTGCGGGGCAGCAGAGCCAAGCTGATAGAGCGCTGCGATTGTTGCTCTTTTCCGGTGACCTGGATCACGTTCGAACCAGGCTTGGCGGCGCCAGGCTTGCCAAAATTTGCCAAACACCCCATGCTCCCGGCATGGGTACGATGAACGTTTCCCTCCCCGACGCGCTGAAGGCCTTCGTCGACGAGCAGGTCGAAGCAGGCGGCTACAGCACCAGCAGCGAGTATGTCCGCGAGCTGATCCGCAAGGATCAGGATCGCCAGCGGCTGCGCAACCTGCTGCTGGCCGGCGCTGCCTCCCGCCCGGCCGCCGCCGCCGATGACGCCTATTTCGATGGGCTCCGCCGGCGGCTGCGTGGATCACGCCAGGCGTGACCGCACGCCCCGTTGTTCCGCGGCAGGTCGCGCAGCAGGACATCGACGAGGCGATTGCCTACTACCAGGCGGAGGGTGGCGACGTCCTCGCCCTCCGGTTCATCGACGCCCTGCAGCAAGCCTTCCGTCGCATCGGGTCTCACCCCGGCGTTGGCTCCCTCCGCTATGCTTACGAGTTGGGGCTGGAGGGGCTCCGCGCCTGGCCCCTGCGGCGCTTTCCCCTCCTGGTGTTCTACCGCGAGCAGCCAGACCACATCGACGTCTGGCGTGTTCTCCACGCACAGCGGGACATCCCGGCCTGGATGCAGGACCCGGAGGCGCCTG
>JADGHI010000704.1 GCA_019689515.1 Acetobacteraceae bacterium
GTCTAGGTCCGTCGCGATGCCGGGCACCTGCCGCACGACGGTTGGCTCGACGCCGGCGGCGCGTGCTGCGTCCAGGTGGGGGAAGAAGCTGTTGTCGCCGAAGCGCAGCGGCACGGCATCGGGCGGCGAGCACAGCACCGCGTTGGAGCCGAGGTCGTCGCGCGCCGGCGCGATGGTGAAGGCCGGCGCGGGCCGGTGCGCCGCGAGCACGGCCTCGATCTCGGCGGCGGTCACCGCGGGGATGTCGCCGGGAACGGCGAGCATGCCACCCGCGCGGCCCTCGCGCATGAGCAGCCTCAGCCCCGCGACGACGGCGCCGGTGTGGCCATCGCGGGCGCCCTCGTCGGTGACGCGCGCCCCTGCGCGCACCGCCATCTCCGCCGCCCGCGGATCGCAGGTCACGACGAGGATGCCGGCCAGCCCGCGCGCCGCCGTCAGCGCCGCGAGCACCTCGCCGAGCATGATCTCCGCCAGCGCCCGGCGCTGCACGGGAGAGAGCAGCGGCGAGAGGCGCTGCTTCGCGCCCTCGAACGCCTTCACGGGCAGCACCGCCCAGATGTCGGAGGCCGGCTTCACGTCGCGCGCCGCAGTGCGTCCGCCGCAGCCAGCACGGTGCGGGCCAGCGCCTCCCGGTCCTCGAGCGTGACCATCCGCGTGCGCGCGAGGGTCACGGGCACGCCCACTGCTGGTGCCTCCGCCGCGTCCACCTCGTCCATCACATAGCCGTCCAGCAGGTCGCCGTAGCGCCGCGCCACCGCGGCCGCGCTCGGCAGGATCCCGAATTCGCGCAGCATCTTTGCTGTCGGCCCTTTCACCGCCTCGCCGCCAATGATCGGCGAGACCGCGACCACCGGCGCGCCACAGCTATGGATGGCTTCCCGCAGTCCGGGTACGGCGAGGATCGGCTCCACGCTGATGAGCGGATTGGACGGGCAGATGACGACGGCGCGCAGCCCGCCGCCTTGCAGCGCCGCCATCACCTCGGGCTGCGGCCGCGCCGCCGGTGCGCCGTCGAAGGCGAGGGCGCGCACCACGGGCCGGCACTGCCGCCGCACGAACCAGTCCTGGAAGTCGAGCCAGCCCTCATCCGTGTCCACGCGCGTCCGCACGCGGTCGTCGCTCATCGGCAGCAGCCGCGGTCCGACGCCGAGGCGCCGGCATAACGTCGCCGTTACCTGCGACAGCGTCTCGCCCGCACGCAGCCGGCGCGTGCGCTCGACATGCGTGGCGAGGTCGCGGTCGCCGAGGCGGAACCAGGTCTCCCCGCCCAGCTCGGCGAGCGCCTCCATGAAGGACCAGGTTTCGCCGCGCCGCCCCCAGCCGGTCTCGGGATTGTCCACGCCGGCCAGCGCATACATCAGCGTGTCAAGATCGGGCGAGATGGAGAGGCCGAGATGCTCGAAGTCGTCGCCCGTGTTCGCGACGATCAGCAACTCCTCCGCCGGCAGCACGCGGGCCAGGCCGAGCGCCAGCTTCGCTCCGCCAACGCCGCCAGAGAGCGCCACCACCAGGCCGTCGCCACCGCTCACCGGAACAGGTCCTCCGCCGCCGGCCGCACCAGGTCCGTCGCGCGCGACGGCGGTGCGCCGTCCCACTCCAGCCCGCGCACCAGCACCACGGGCCGTGCCTCCGCGCCCTGGCCCATCACCAGCGAGGCGGCGGCGGCGATCTCGTCGGCAAACCCGGTGATGCTAACCTCCAGCCGCCGCCCGAACAGGTCGGGTCGCCCGCGCAGGTCGAGCAGCGCCGGCAGCCCCGCCGCGCCGATCGCCACCCCCACCGTGCCGCGTCGCCAGGCGCGCCCGAAGCTGTCGTTGATCACCACCGGCAGGCCGAGCCGTTCGCGCAGCGCCTCGGCGCTCGCATCCGGGTCGCGCGGCAGCAGCAGCACACGCTCCTCCGCGCCGTCCTGCGGCGGCGCGACGTTGGAGCGGTCCACGCCGGCATTCGCCATCACGAAGCCCAGCCGGTGCTCGACGATCAGCAGCCCCGGCCGCGCGCGCACCACGCGCACGGACTCGGACAGGATCACCTCGACCAGGCGCGGGTCCTTCTGCACCTCCTCGGCCAGTGCGATCGCGCGCGGCGAGGGGGTGACGGAGGCGAGGTCCACCATCCGCCCCTCGGCCTTGGAGACGACCTTCTGCGCCACCACCAGCACGTCGCCCGGGCGCGTCACCAGGTCCGCGCGCGCGAGCCCGTCCGCGATCAGCGCGGCG
>JADGHI010000705.1 GCA_019689515.1 Acetobacteraceae bacterium
CATAACCTGAAGGCCGCAGGTTCAAATCCTGCCCCCGCACCCAGCTTGATTTGCCCGACCACCGCCCCGGCGACGACCTCGCCGGGGCGTTGCCGATTCCGCGCCCCCTCCTCCGCCAGGCGCAGGATCGCCCCCAGCGCCCCACGGACCTCGATCCGCAGCCGCCCGTCCTCGGGGACCAGCCGGATCTCCTCGACCAGGCCGCGCACCCGCTCGCGGACCTCCGCCGCGTCCTCAGCCGCCAGCGCCGCCGTCAGCTCCGCCACCCGCCGCCGGTAGACCTCGGCGAGGTTGGGATGCAGCCGCGGGGCAGGGGCGTCGCAAACCGCAAGCTCGGCCTCGAGCTCGCCCTTGCGCCGCTCCAGCGCCGCCAGGCGCTCGCGCAGGCTGGCCGCCGGCGCGCCCTCGGCGATGGCGTCCACCAACCGCCCGATCTGCCGCCCGACGCGCTCGAGCTCCTGCCGCCTGGCCGCGAGCCCGGCCGCGGCCTTCGCCTGCAACCGGTTCCACTCGGCGGTGAACTCCGCCACGAAGGCGCGGAAGATCTCGGGGTCCATCAGCCGCCCGCGCAGCGCGGCGAGCAGGCGCAACGCTGCCTCGGCCCCGAGCGCGGCGAGCTTCGCCCGGTCGAGAGGGAACCTCGCGAGCGCGGCGAGCTGGCCGTGCAGCATGTCCGACGCCGGTGCGCCCCACCTTGGCAGCCGAGCGAGCCGCTCGGCCTCGGCGAGCACCGCGTCCGTGCCCGTGTCCGTCGGGCACGCCCGGCGGGTCCGGCCGCTCGCTCCGGGGCTTGGGAACTTCCACGAGCGCCCGACCATCGATGCCAAGCGGTGGGCCACGGCATCGAGCCGCGCGAAACCCGAGGGTGCGGGATCGTGCGGGAAGTCGTTCAGGGCGAAGCGGATCAACCCAGCGACGAGCCGGGCGAGCGGGCGCTCAATGCCGGAGAGCACCGGGAGGGCACGCTTGAACTTCTCCTCGTGCTCGGCCCAGGAGAGCATGATCGTCGTGCCGGGGGCCTGATCCTTGGCGAGCACGCCGTTGGCGTAGGCCGCGAGCGCGTCAGCGTAGTCGCACGCGGTTGACGCCGCTGCGCTGGCCGCGAGGAAGGTGGTGACACGGCTACTAGAGAGCGGTCGCCCGTCCTCGACGAAGTGGCGGGCGAACGCCTCCTCCACCAGCACCAAGTCCGCGGCATCGGGGGCGCGGATGGTGATGTCGTAGGTGCTGGTCTCGGGCTCGGCGCCGGGTTCCGCGGCATTCTTGAGCGTGACCTGCAGCCTTGCGTCTCGCTGGCACGCCAGCAGTCCGGCCAGTGCATCGGCCGAGGGCAATGCCTCCGGCCGGCCGTCCACCTGGACCTCGGCATGCGTGCAGAACATCGTGTGCACCGCCGAGGCCTTTGGCGCGCGCTGCAGGCGGTGCACCGCCGGCGGCTCTTGCCCGCCGATGAGGAGGATGGGCCGCCGGTGCTGGTGCCGCTCGGCGATGTGCCTCCCTAGCGCCTCCGCCGTCTCAAATGCGTTGGCGCACCGCGGGCAGCGGAAAGGGGACGGCGCAGGTATCCGATGCGGCATCGGATCCAACGCGGGCGCGATCGCCTCCCAGTCGTCCTCCCTCAACGACCCCCAGCCCATGGCGGGGCTACAGCACGAGTTCGGCTTGCGGGGCGTCGCGCGCAGGCTGCTCCAAGGCGAGGCGTTGGACCTTCGGCGAGGCGACGGGAGGGGCGTTGGATTCGGTCGCTTTGGCAGCGAGGTTGCGGCGTTTGGTGGCTTGGAGGAGGTGGGAGCGTCGCATAACTGCGTATTGTTGCGCTTTCGCTGCCATATGCAATCTCTACGTTTAGAGGTCGGGATTCCGATACGCCGAACCTCGCCTCTGGAGGGACCGATGGTTGAAGGCTCGGAGAAGTTCGTCACCAGTTCAGGGCCTACGACAGCGCCATCGCGGGCGGGGAAGCCAAATGGGCGCTCGGAAGGCGACCGATGGGAGTGCCGGATACCGCCGCCGACACCGTGGACGCCGGGTGCCTGCCCGACTTGGCGCCCAAGGTGTGGCGGACGGTGAAGCGTACCGTTGCCTCCGCGGAGCCGCATCGCTCGCGTCGGCGCGCGCGAGCAGCGCCACGAGGAGGCGCCGGCGCATCGCCGCCGAGAGCGGCTGCGCCCCATGCTGACCGCGACAACGCGAGCGAGTGCTAAGGGAGGGGAGGGGGC
>JADGHI010000706.1 GCA_019689515.1 Acetobacteraceae bacterium
GGCGCACGCGACCCGGCGACCGGCGCGCCGGTGCGCATCGCCGGCGTGGCGCAGGACGTGACCGAGCACAAGGCGGCGGAAGAACGGCAGGCGCTCCTGACCCGCGAGCTGGACCACCGCGCGAAGAACGCGCTCGCCGTGGTGCAGGCGGCGCTACGGCTGACCAAGGCGGACGATGTGCCGAGCTTCGTGCGCGCCGTCGAGGGGCGCGTGGCGGCACTGGCGCGCGCGCATACGTTGCTGGCGGAGGGACGCTGGGCAGGCGCGCCGCTACGGGCCCTGGTCGAGGCGGAGCTCACCGCCTTCCTGCCCGTCGCGGCCGATAACGGGGTGACGGCGACGGCGGAAGCAGGCGCGGAGTCCGGCGATGAGAAGCAGCCGCCGCGCGTGGACTTGGACGGACCAGCGCTGGTCCTCGCGCCGGCGGCGGCGCAGGCGCTCTCGATGGCGCTGCACGAGTTGGCGACGAACGCGGTGAAGTACGGCGCTCTCAGCGTGCCGGGCGGGCGCGTCGCGGTGACCTGGTGGGTGGACGGTGCCACCGCGCTGCTCCGGCTGCGATGGGCCGAGCAGTGCGGGCCGCCGCTTGCTGGCCCGCCCTCGCGTCGTGGCTTCGGCTCGCGGGTGATCGAGGCAACGGTGCGGGACCAGCTCGGCGGCCGGATCGAAAAGCAGTGGACGGCCGCGGGACTGGTCTGCGAGATCGCGGTGCCGCGCGGCCGGGCGCTTGCCGGCGGCGGGCCGGAGAGGGACCGGCCCGAATGACCGTAACCGACCGCGCCGGATCGCGCTCACGTGACCACCCCTCTCTGCCATTCCAGGTGAAGCTGGCGGTATAAGGGTCGGGGGACCCAGGGGATTTCCAGATGACACTGCTGCGCGCTCGCTCCCAGTCGGCGGCGGGGAACCCGCTCATCGCGCCAGTGATCGAGGGCGGATCGTCCGCCGACGTCACGCCCTTCGTCTATCCTTCGGGAGCCGGGTTCCGGCCTTGCGCGGCCGATGTGCTGGCGGGCGTGGTCGCGGCCCTGATGCGAGACGAGCTCCCGTCGGAGGCGGCGCCCGCAGAGGAGCGCGGCGTGGCTCCGTCGGCGGGGGGCGATCCGGGCCGCTAGAGCGGATCGCCGGAGGGCGTGAACGCCCGGTGGCGTGGGCCCGCTCTGCAAACACAGACTCGCAGCGGGGTGCTGTTCAGCTTTGAACGCAATCCGCAGCAGAGCGCGATCGCTGGAGGGCGGAACACCCGGAGGCGAGCATCACGCGACCAACTCCAACTGCCAAGACCATGATCGGTGCGTCAGTCAGCACGGATCATGGTCTAAAGGCGCCGCCCGGCGTCCACCAGAATGGTGCTGCCGGTAGTCAGGCGCAGGTGGGTGATCGCGGCCATGATGGCGAGGGCGACGTCGTCCGCCTCGGTCACGGTGCGCAGCGGCGTCGTCGCAGCCTGGCGCTCGACCACGTCGCGTCCGCGGCCCGGCACGAAGTCGGTCGCCACCGCCGAGGGCGAGACGCCGATGACGCGGATCTCGGGCGCGAGCACGCGCGCGAGCGACATGCCCATCGTGTCCAGCGCCGCCTTCGAGGCGGCGTAGGCGATGCTGCTGCCGATCCCGGTCACGGCGGCCAGCGATGAGACATTGACAACGACCGAGTCGCCACCCCGGCGGAGCAGGGGCGCGAAGGCGCGGATCGTCGAGAACGGGCCGCGCACATTGACCACCAGCACCCGATCGAACGTCTCGTCGTCGAGCGCTTCGAGGTCGGCGTGCGGTACGGCGCGGGTCCAGCCGGCGGAGTTGACAAGCACATGGACGACGCCGCCATAGGCCCGCCCGACCTCGGCCGCGGCGGCGCGGATCGCTGCGCTGTCCTCCATCGGGATCCGCAGCGCGCGGTGTCCCTCTCCGGGGAGTTCGGCGACCAGGGCGGCGGCGCGCTCGGCACCGGCGTTGTAGCCGACGACGACCTTCGCGCCGGCGGCGGCGAGGCGGCGAGCGGCGGCGGCGCCGATGCCGCTGCTGCCGCCGGTGACGACCGCGACCCGCCCCTCGAGGCGGTATTCCCCGAGATTCCCGGGGCGTGCCGCCTTGTCGGTGTTCATGATCGGCCCCTCCTCCTGCATGGACTCCTGCCCGGTCGGATGGTGCCCTCCCGGGCTACGCGCGCCCAGGGGGCATTGCGGCGTGCTCGTGGGCAGCGGTGGGGGT
>JADGHI010000707.1 GCA_019689515.1 Acetobacteraceae bacterium
GTGGGCGCCGCGCCCCTGGGCCCGCCGGCCGGCGCGGCGGGGGTCGGCGCGGCGGGAGAGGCGGCCGCCGCGGGCGCCGGCAGCGGGCCCGCAGGGCTCTCGCGGAAGTAGCGGAAGAACTCGGACTCGGGCGTCAGAACCAGCCGCGTGTCGCCCTGGCCGAAGGCGTCGCGATAGGCCTGCATGGTGCGCCAGAACTGGAAGAAGGCCGGGTCGCGCTGGAATGCCTCGGCGAAGATGCGGATGGCCTCCTGCTCGCCCTGGCCGCGCAGGATGTCGGCCTGGGCCTGCGCCTCGGCGAGCAGCACGGTGCGCTCGCGGTCGGCGTTGGCGCGGATGCGCAGCGCCTCGCCCTGGCCCTCGGCGCGCTGCTCGCTCGCGACGCGCTGCCGCTCGGTCTGCATGCGCGAGAGGATCGCCTGGGTGTTCTCCTCCGGCAGGTCGGCGCGGCGGATGCGCACGTCCTCGATGGCGACGCCGAAGCGCCGCGCCTCCTCGTTCACCTGGGTGCGGATCTCTTCCATGATCCGGCCGCGGTCCTGCGAGAGCACCGAGAAGAGCGGCTCGGTCCCGAGCACCCGGCGCAGCGCCGAGGAGACGATGGAGCGCAGCGTGGTGCGGAAGCTGGCCTCGGTCCCGCGCGCGGTCTGGAAGAACTGCAGCGGGTCGGTGATCCGGTAGCGGGTGAAGCTGTCCACGATCAGGCGGCGCTGGTCGCCGAGGATCACTTCCTCGCCCGGCGCGTCGAGGTCGAGCAGGCGCCGGTCGAAGGCGATCACCGACTGGATGAAGGGCGCCTTTATGTGCAGTCCGGGCTGCCGGATCACCCGGACCGGCTCGCCGAACTGGGTGATCAGCACCTGCTGGGTCTGCTGCACGGTGAACAGCGACGACAGCAGTGTGACGATGGCAATGCCCGCGAGGACGAGCAGGGCGATGACGCGGTTCATCGGGACAGCCCTCCCGTCGCTCCGCCGCTGGGCGGGAAGCCCGACGACGACGGCGGCCTGGCCGGGGCGCCGGCCTGCGGCGGTGAGGCCGCGGACTGGCCACCCATGCGCGGCGCCGGACGCGGCGGCTGCGATGTCGCCGGCGCGCCCGTCCCTCCCCCGGCCTGGCCGAGCGGCAGGAAGGGCACGATGCCCTGCAGCCGGTCGTCCACCAGCATCGTCGGGTTGCGCCTCAGGATCTCCTCCATGGTCTCGAGGTACATGCGCCGGACCGTGACGTCCTGCGCCGCCTGGTAGGCGGAGAGGACCGAGAGGAACCGCTGCGATTCGCCGCGGGCGCGGGCGATCTGGCTCTCGCGGAAGGCCTCGGCCTCCTGGATCAGCCGCTGGGCGTTGCCGCGCGCCTCGGGGAGGATGCTGTTGCGGTAGGCCTCGGCCTCGTTGCGGGCGCGCTCGCGGTCGGCGCCGGCGCGCTGCACGTCGCGGAAGGCGTCGATCACCTCGGCCGGCGGGTCGGACTTCAGCATCTGCACCTGGGTGATCTCCACCCCGGCGCCATACTGGTCGAGGATCGCCTGCGTGCCCTGGCGCACCTGCTCCTCGATCTGCCCGCGGGCCTCGGTGAGGGCGGGCTGGATCGGAGTGCGGCCGATCACCTCGCGCATCACGCTCTCGGCGGCCGACTTCACCGTGATCTCGGGGTTGCGGGTGTTGAACAGGAACTCGGCGGCGTCGCGGATGCGCCAGAACACCGCGAAGTCGATGTCGATGATGTTCTCGTCCCCGGTGAGCATCAGGCTCTCCTCGCGGACGTCGGCCTGGCGCTGCACGCGCTGCACCGGTCCGTCGAGCGGGGCGCGGAAGCCGATGTCCACGCGGTTGATGCGCGTCACGCTCGGCGTGGTGACGGTCTCGATCGGCCAGGGGATGTGATAGTTGAGGCCGGGCCCGGCCCAGCGGTTGTAGGCGCCGAAGCGCATGACGATGCCGAGCTCGTCCGGCTGCACCCGATAGAAGCCCGAGGCGCCCCAGAGCGCGACGAGGGCGAGGGCGAGCAGGGCGATGCCCTTGCCGCCGCCGCCGCGCCGCGGCAGGACCCGGCGCACCGCCTCCTGCGCCTGGCGGATGATGTCGTCGAGGTCGGGCCCGCGGCTCCCCGGTCCGCCGGGACCGCCGCCCGGCGGCTGCGGCGGTCCCCCCCAGGGTCCGCCGGGGCGGGGGTTGCCCCAGGGCCCGGGTCCGCCGGGATTGTTC
>JADGHI010000708.1 GCA_019689515.1 Acetobacteraceae bacterium
CCTCGGGCCTGGCCTCCGCCATCCGTCCGGAGCGCCTGCGGATTAAAGGCCGAAAATCACTTTTGGGGGAGGACACGAAGTATTTTTTGCATACATTAGTCCGATCTATCGGGACCGGGACCACGCCCCATGCTCGACACGCTTCCGTCGCCCCCCCAACTTGCCGACGCCGCGGCGCCCTTCCCGGCGCCGTCGCGCGAGGCGGCTCCGCCTGCGCCCTTCCTCTTCGCCACCGGCATCGAGAACAGCGCGCCGACCATCCAGGGCGGACGGCGACGCCGCGACCAATTGGCGGAATGCGGATTCTACCAGCGCTGGCGCGAGGACTTCGCCCTCGTGCGCGAGCTCGGCATCGGCTTCCTGCGCTACGGACCTCAGCTCCACCTGACCATGCGCGGGCCGGATCAGCAAGACTGGTCCTTCGCCGACGAGACCTTCGCTGCCCTGCGCGCCCTCGGCATCAATCCGATCGTGGACCTTTGCCATTTCGGCGTGCCGGACTGGATCGGCGATTTCCAGAACCCGGACTTCCCGGAACTGTTCGGGCGCTACGCCGGCGCCTTCGCCCGCCGTTTCCCCTGGGTGCAGCTCTACACCCCGGTGAATGAGATGTTCATCACCGCTGTCTTCTCCGCGAAATACGGCTGGTGGAACGAGCAGCGCTCGGACGACCGGTCCTACGTCACGGCGATCAAGAACGTGGTGAAGGCGAATGTCCTCGCCATGCGGGCGATCCTGGAGGTGCGGCCGGACGCAATCTTCATCCAGAGCGAATCGACCGAGCACTTCCATCCCGAATGCCCGCGTGCCCAGCCCCATGCGGAGCACCGGAACGCCGAGCGGTTCCTGACGCTCGACCTGAACTACGGCCATCGGGTCTGCTCCTCCATGTACGAGTACCTGATGGACAACGGCATGACCCGGGAGGAGTACAGGTTCTTCATGGCCGGCCGGGACCTGCGCGCCCACTGCGTCATGGGCAACGACTGGTACGTGACCAACGAGCATTTGGTGCAGGCCGATGGGCATTGCCGCTGGGCCGGAGAGGTATTCGGCTACGACACCGTCACCCGGGACTACTACGCCCGCTACCGCCTGCCGGTGATGCACACCGAAACCAACTTCGACGAAGGCCCGCGCGGGGACGAGGCGGAGCGCTGGCTCTGGAAGCAGTGGTCCGGCCTGATGCGGCTGCGGCGCGAGGGAGTGCCCGTGCTCGGCTTCACCTGGTACTCGCTGACCGACCAGGTGGACTGGGACAGCGCGCTGCGCGAGCCGAACGGGCGGGTCAACCCGCGCGGGCTGTTCGATCTCGACCGGCGCATCCGTCCGGTCGGACGGGCCTACAAGCGGCTGATCGAGGATTGGCAGCCGGTGCTGGCGGCCGAGGGGGCCGACCTGCTGCGGCTGCGGCTCGCCACCCAGGCGACGGCCTGAGGCGCGGCTGGAGATTATTGAGACGGCGCCCGGCGGGGCCAGGACGGGCGCCGCCTCCGCCCGCCCAGGTTTCGCGCTCGCATCGTAGCGGCTGCGGTGCGGTGCCGATGCCCGTTAGGTCACCGACTATCCGGATGACAGATTCGATCTTTTCGTGAAATATAGGATCGATACTGAGCGGATCCTTGGGGGCACGACCAAGCGCCTCCCCAATCCGCGAAGACGCTGCCGGGCGCCCCGATCACGATCCCCGGAGGTACGGAGCGGGCGGGGGTTGCCCGCAGCATCGGAGGCCCGATTGCGCCCCCTCTCCAGCCTGTGAGGACCGCCGTGCCGGATTTGACGGGTAGCTTCGATTGTGGCCGGTTCGTTCCAGGCGCATAACCTTATCCCAAATGCACCGCGCCGTCCTGCGTCTCCCGTGCGGGCTGTTGATTCTGGCCTGGCTGCTCAGCGCGCCGGCCGGTGCAACAGCACAGATGCTACCCCGCCCGAGCGCTGCAGATGCGCGCGAGATCCTCCGCACGCCACTGGACGCCTCCATCGGGCGGGTCGAATCCCTTCGCGTGCGGCGCTTCGCCGTGCTGAACGGGCTTCTGCAGCACTGCGGCATGAGCTGGGACACGCACTTCGCGCTGCTGATGGGCTACCACCGCATCATCTCGGGGCGCTCGCCGCAGGACCTGGTGAGGATCGCCGTCTGGTACGCCGCCTGGCACGAGGCGGCGACGCGGATCATCGCCACCTTCCGCCCGACCTGCGACAAC
>JADGHI010000709.1 GCA_019689515.1 Acetobacteraceae bacterium
GAGCGGGGCGGCCCTGGGAAGGGTCGGGCGTGCCGCGGCGGGCGAGGCGCGAGCGGGCGTGGCCGGGCGGGTGCGTTGACGCCCGGCGGCGGCGCGGCGAGAAGGGGGTAGCCGATCGAACGCTCGGGACGAGAGGGGACATCGCGCGTGCGGGGACCGGCGCTTCTGGTCGCGGGCATAACGCTGTTCGGTTTGCTGGACGCCAACAGCAAGCTGCTTTCCGGACAATACGGGCTCGGCCAGGTCGTGTTCCTGCGCTACGCCGTGCTCGCGCTCGCCTTCCTGGCCGTGCGCGCGCTGCGGCCCGGCGCGGGCGGGGAGCTCGGCACTCGCCATCCCTGGCTCCACCTGATCCGCGCCTGCGCCATGATGGTCTCCGCGGGCGCATTCTTCCTCGCTTTTCGCCGGCTGAGCCTCGCCGAGGGTTATCTGGTGTTCTTCACCGCGCCCTTCTGGGTGCTGGCGCTCGCCGCTCTCGTGCTGGGCGAGCGGGTGCCGCGCATTGCCTGGGCGTGGAGCGCGGTGGCCTTCTCAGGGGTGGCGCTGGCGGTCGCGCCGAAGATCGCCGCGGGGGGCGCGAGCTTCTCGGTCGCCGGCTACGCCGCCATCCTGTGCGGCACGCTCTCCTATGCCGTCACGATGACGGTGAACCGCCGGCTGCGCGGCGAGACCGGCGCGGCGCGGGTCCTGCTCTGGCCGACGCTGCTCGGGATCGCGCTCTACGGGTCGATCGCGGCGTTCGACTGGACCGTCCCGAGCCCGCGCGACGCAGTGATGCTGGCGGTGAACGGGCTGTTCGCCGGTGCGGCGTCGGTGTGTACCGCGACAGCGTTCCGGCACGCGGACGCGGCGCGGCTGGCGCCGTTCAATTTCATCGGGCTGCCGGTGTCGCTGCTGCTCGACCTCGCGATCTGGGGGAAGTGGCCGCAGGTGACGACAGTCCTGGGCGGCGCGGTGGTGGTGTTCGCCTGCCTGATGAGCGAACGTGCAATGCGCCGGCTGCGTGCGAACGACAGCGGCGGCTGAGGCCGTTCACTGGCCGGGCGCGCCGCCGCGCGCCTCGTTGCTGGCAGGCCCCTGGATCGTCGGAAGCACCGGGATGGGTGCCCAGGCGTTGTGACGGGTCGTGTTGCGAGCGAGATCCGACGACGCGCGAATCGTTCTTGTAGCAGTCGGTTCCGCCCAGACCGCTTCCGCGTTGTGCATCGCGCATGCGCATCGCTGCGCGAGCAGGCCGGTTTGCGCCGCTTTCGTGCTCAAAACCCGTCGATCCGGCGCCACATGGCTGCACGTGCGTTGCGCCGGCGAGAACCGAAGCCGATCATGCGCGCATTTGAGGCTGACCTTCCGCATTCCACGGGCGCACGCACGGGCAGCGCCGCGTGCGCAGGGGAACGCAACGATGCCAATTCCCAGGATCCTGCATTACGTCTGGGTCGGTCCCGTCCCATTGCCCGAGGCGCACGCGCGCTACGTGGAGGGCTGGCGCCGCGTCATGCCGGAGTGGCGCGTGATGGCCTGGGGCGAGGCGCAGATCGACTGGTCGGTGCGCTACCTGCAGCAGGCCTACGCCACCCGCGGCTGGAACCGGATCTCGAACTACCTGCGCATGCGCGCGCTGCACGAGCATGGCGGATTCTACCTCGACACCGACATGGAGATGCTCCGGCCGCTCGATCCGCTGCGCGGCGAGCGCACCGTGCTCGGCTTTCAGACCGCCGAGCCGAGTCCGAGTTGGGTGAATGGCGCGGTGATCGGCGCCGAACCGGGCAGCGCCTTCATCACCCGCGTGCTGCGGGCCTACCATGAGGAGATGCCGGGCTGGCGCCGCATGGGCGACGGGCACGGGCCCGGCCTGCTGACCCGGGTGCTCCGCGAGATGGGGCTCCGCCGCTACGAAGGCGTGCCGCAGCGTGTGGGCGACGTCACGCTGCTGCCGGTGGACCGGTTCTATCCCTACCACTGGACCGAGCCCTTCACGCCGGCCTGCATCACGCCCGAGACCTTCGGCATCCACCACTGGGAAGGCTCCTGGGGCAAGCACCGCCCGCTCACCTGGCCGGAGACGCTGCGCGCCCTGGCGGCGGCGGCGGCACCGCGGCTCGCCGCAGCAGCGCAGCGACGGCTCATCGCGGCCGAGGCCGCGCGGCGCAGGGTGGCAGCGCACGGCAAGGCGGCGGCGGCGGCATGAGCGGAATGGCAT